>JAITIA010000100.1 GCA_031279695.1 Prevotellaceae bacterium
TAAAATCACAGTTCAGACAACCGCCGCAGGCATTAATCACTAATCACTAATAAAGTTCCTGCGGGACTTGCTTGTGCGACGACAGGATGCATCAGAATAAATATAGCACCTCAAAAAAAGATTTAGCCAAAAACGAAAAAATTTCGTTTTATAACAATTATTGATTAACTTTGCGGCTTGAAAAAACAGGCTGAAAAGCCGTAAATATTTGATAAATAAAACTTAATAAGTAAAATTTCATTATGAGAAAAAAGATTGTAGCAGGAAACTGGAAAATGAACACCTCTGTAACGAAAGGCATTGAACTGGCGGCAGCGGTAGCAGACAAATCAAAGGAAACGGCAAATGTATTGCTGATTGTAGCCCCGCCGTTCACACATCTGACAAAGGTGGGAGAACAGCTAAAAGGCTCGGCAGTAGCATTATCCGCTCAAAACTGTGCCACCGAAACTTCCGGCGCATACACCGGCGAAGTAGCAGCCTCGATGATTGCCGACACTGGAGCAACATACTGTATTCTTGGGCATTCCGAGCGTCGCGAATATTATGGCGAAACAAGCGAAACGCTGAACAAAAAACTGGCGCAGTGTTTTGCAAGCAAACTCAGCCCGATATTCTGCGTAGGCGAAAAACTGGACGAAAGAGAATCCAACCGTCATTTCGAGATTGTTAAAGCGCAGTTACAGAGCACCGTATTCAATTTAAGCGATGAGGAATTTGACCAAACCATCATCGCATACGAGCCCGTTTGGGCTATCGGTACAGGCAAAACCGCAATGCCCGAACAGGCGCAGGAAATGCACGCTTTTATACGCAAAACTTTGGCGGAAAAATTTGGAACAAAGGCAGATAACATATCCATCCTTTATGGTGGCAGTTGCAACCCTTCAAACGCCAAAGCCCTGTTTTCAAATCCCGACGTCGATGGCGGACTCATTGGTGGCGCATCGCTGAAAGTCGATGATTTTCTTGCAATTGCAAAATCATTTTAAAAATTAATTGAACCGGAGAATTAGATAAAATTCTCCGGTTTTTTTCATGGAATGGCTTTATATTA
Organism: Prevotellaceae bacterium; assembly: GCA_031279695.1. Lineage (GTDB taxonomy): Bacteria > Bacteroidota > Bacteroidia > Bacteroidales > UBA932 > JAIRLF01. The sequence continues at coordinate 1,058 of JAITIA010000100.1, forward strand.
TGCAATAATTTATGGCCGAGCAAAGGGAATTTTGCTCACGCCCTTAAAAACATGGAAAACAATCAAAAAAGAATCGGGATACATCATCGAAACTTTCATGTTTCTGTTTGTTTCCTGTTTGGCTTCCGGTTTATTGTCGCTAATTAAAGGTCATTTCTGGCTTGCAGAAATATATATACCATTCAGTACCATACTGATATCCTCCATCATAATACGCTTTTTCAAACTGATAAAAAAAATCGACTGGGAAAGGAATTTCAGTCTGCTTGTCTATTCGTTTTGCCCCTTAATATGGTATTATTCATTAAGTTTCATCATTCATTTACAACAGTTTCTGCTTCCGATGGGCTTAATTCATTCCTTTGTTTTACTTTTTATTTCGATAAAAATCTTTTTCGACGTCACTTTTCTGCAAATACTTTCTATGATGCTGAAAATCATCCTCGTTGCCTTTGGCTGTCTGTATTTGCTGATGGTTTTTTTTAGCGGATAAATCGTCAATCGGCTATAAGTCAATCAATTACCCGTAACAATACAAAAACAGACCGCACACCGATTTTCAATCATCTTGCACACAGTCTGTTAAGATTTGCATTATGACGGCAATACTTTCGCCGTTTTACTTTGTTGCGTTTGCCGTTCCCTTGAAATATCCGACCGATTCTGCCAGTCCGGCGAGCGGGTCGCCCATGTCCTTTTCAAATTCGAGGCTGCATGCTCCACTGTATTTCACTTTGCGTAAGGTTTTTATAAATTCCGGAATGTCAATTATTCCGCGACCCATTTCGCAAGTTCGTCCGCTTTTGCTTGCATCCGTAACATCCTTAATATGAATATCGAACACGCGGGCATGGTATTTTTTCAAATCATCCGAAGGATTGTAGCCGTCGCGGGTATCGTGCCCGACGTCCAAACACATTCCAAGACGGCGGTCGAGATGCTGCACATGCTCAATCACGTCTTTTGCATTGGGATACAATTCAATATCGGGTCCGTGAATGTGAATTGCAAAATTAAAATCATACTCTTTCACCTTTTTGTCGATATACGGCAAAAGTTCGCGATTAGGCACGCCTACAATCAGTTGCACCCCAACACGCTTTGCATAGTCGAAGGCAAGGTCCACATCGTTCTGGGTTTTCATGTAGATTGGTCCAACTCCGTAGCCTGTAACGTTTTTCTCTTTCAATTTGGCGTGGAAGGCTTTGATTTCCTCGTCCGTACTTTTTAGCGGAAGATGAAAATCTTTGATACACAGATAGTGTACGTCCATACGCTGCATCATTTTCAGCGATTCGTCGATATTGAATTTCACAAAACTGTAGCCGGCAATCGCAAGTTTAAACAAATCTTCTTTTTTTGTCTGTTTAACAGGCGGTTTACCATAAATATTTTCGCCCGTTACGGCAGGCAGGGCAACTGTGGCAAGCACTGCCGCTCCCGTTTTTCTGATAAAATTTCTTCTTGTTTCCATAATTATCACTTAATAAAGTTAATACTAATTTATTGATATAAAAATCATGCAAAATTAAATATAATTTTTCAAACGGCGAAATTAATCCTACACTTTCAGTCATAATTTGCTGATAATGTTTGTTTTTCGATTAAAAAAACGAATCAAAATAAAAGGTTGACAGAGATATTCTATCAACCTTTTTCAAAAAATTATCCACCAATACACAATTAACCACGCAAAGCCGCATTATTTGGCGTATGCAATGGCTCTTGTTTCTCTTATCACTGTAATTTTCACCTGTCCGGGGTAAGTCATTTCGTCCTGAATTTTCTTTGCAATGTCGAACGAAAGTTTTTCCGCTTCCTGATCCGTAACCTTTTCGCTGCCAACCACAACCCTCAGTTCTCTGCCTGCCTGAATTGCGTAGGTTTTCTGAACGCCGGGATGACTTAACGCCAAGTCTTCCATTTCTTTAAGGCGTTTTATGTAGGATTCGACGATTTCGCGGCGAGCGCCCGGTCGAGCGCCCGAAATGGCGTCGCAGACCTGAATAATTGGCGCAATGAGCGTATTCATCTCAATTTCATCGTGATGCGCTCCAATAGCGTTGCAGATTTCCGATTTTTCCTTATATTTTTCGGCGAGTTTCATGCCCAGAACTGCGTGTGGCAGTTCCGGCTCGTCGTCGGGAACTTTACCTATATCGTGCAACAGTCCTGCGCGTTTGGCGATTTTGGCGTTAAGACCGAGTTCCGACGCCATAATTGCGCAGAGATTAGCCACTTCGCGTGAATGTTGCAGCAGATTTTGCCCGTAGGACGAGCGGTATTTCATTTTGCCCACCAAACGTACCAGTTCGGGATGTAAATTGTGGATTCCCAAATCGATAGTGGTTTTTTTCCCGACGTCAATCATTTCTTCTTCAATTTGAAGACGCACTTTTTCAACCACTTCCTCAATACGTGCGGGATGAATGCGTCCATCGGTAACAAGTTGATGCAGCGCCATACGCGCTATTTCGCGGCGCACGGGGTCAAATGCCGACAGGACAATGGCTTCGGGGGTATCGTCCACAACTATTTCCACGCCTGTGGCGGCTTCCAGCGCGCGGATATTTCGCCCTTCGCGTCCTATTATTCTGCCTTTCACATCGTCGTTTTCGATATTAAAGACGGTTACCGAATTTTCGATTGCCGTTTCGGAGGCTACGCGCTGTATCGACTGAATCACAATGCGTTTCGCTTCTTTGCCGGCGGTGAGTTTTGCATCTTCGATTGTTTCGTTGATATACGTAACTGCCTGCGATTTAGCCTCTTCCTTCATCGACTCGACAAGCAGGTCGCGGGCTTCGTCTGCCGTCATTCCGGCAACGGCTTCCATTTTTTCGATATGCTGTTTACGAATTTTTTCGTATTCGCCTTCTCTTTTTTCAAGTTTATCTATTTGCTGGGCAAGATTTTCCCGCAAATTATCCAATTCTTTCGATTTTCGCTGATTCTCGTTTATTTGCTGATTAAGAGAATTTTCCTTCTGTTTCAGCATATTTTCCTTCTGCGAAGCTCTGTTATTTCTGTCGTGAACATACGATTCATGTTCTTTCTTCATATCCAGAAACTTCTCTTTTGCTTCGAGAATTTTTTTCTGTTTGATGTTTTCAGCCTCTGTTGTTACATCACGTATCAGTTTGTCGCCCGTTTTTTTTGTTGCATAACGGGTTATAAAAAATGCAAAAATTGCCGCACATACGGCTGATGAAACTATTATAATTATATCTATATCCATTTTTCGTTTTTATTTCTAAATTACTGTATAATTGTTATTTCTGTTTATATTCAAAAAAAAAAACCGCACACTGCTTGCTGTTTGAGGAAAACCCTAAATGACAGGGCGGAGTTTCCGGATTAAATTATCTCGAACTTCCAGCGGTCTGTAAAAGACTCACCTCGAAAGGCTACCAGGCCTGTTCTAAATACTCCAAGTTCAACTCCTTTCGTTGTTTAATGTTGAGTTTCCCAAAGTGCAAAGCAATATGCGGCTATGCTATGCTATTCCATATTATTCAAAGAACAACTTTGTCTTTCCAGATAAAGTCCCAACTGACGGTCAAGGCATTGCAGCGGGTCATCGTATTTAAGCAATCTACGCATCAGACCTGTTGCAATGACTGCCAGACAGTCCTGATAATCTTTGGCAGGATATTTCTTTTTAAATTCGTCGATACATTTGTTTATACTGCCTGCCGCGTCGCGCGTATAACCTTCGTCCGATTTCAAAACCACCATCGGATAGTTTCTTTGCGCCACGTACAAAGTTTTTATTTCTATCATGTCGTCTTTATCCATCTTATTATCATCTATTTAAAAGAGCCATGCATTCATCTATTTCTTGCACTAATTCGTCTATCATTTTTTTTGCATTCTGCGCCCCGCCGGGGGATTTGAACGCGACAGCGAATTTCAGTTTATAATTTTCATCTTTCAAAGCGCCTGTTTCCATCTCGCTGTTTCTCAACTGTTTCCGCAAATCGTTGATTTCAACAGTCAGACGGGATGTTTTTTTCTTTTCACTTTCGTACAAATCAACTAATTGCAAGACTTTTGCTCTGAGAGCCGCCATGATTTCAATGTTCTTGTCCATTCGCCTTTTACGGTTGCATTAGTTTGTGCAAATTTATGAACAAATAATCATTCTGCCTCATTTTTTTTCATCTTTTTTGCGATATTTTTTCTTTCAACAATATTATCAGAGTGTTACAGGTCAAAAAAAATTGATTTTTTTTGCATTTTTCTGCTCAAAACATGCCTTCATTCTGCTCAATTTTTCCATATCAGTCGATTTTTTGCCCAAAAAAATTCGACTTTTTCTGCATTTTGTCTCCGATTTTGGACTCCGTTCCCCGAAATATTTTTGGCGCGACTTTGGCGACCCTGTCGGAACAGAAATTGTGGCGACTTTCGGGGTGGCATTGCAAAACTGTTAATTCTGCAAAGCCGGTTCGGTTTTTCGAGATTGCAAAATATCTACGATAACAACGATTCAATTTTGCTCACATAGACCGATTTGGACGCTGCGCCCACCTGCTTGTCTAAAACTTGTCCATCCTTGATAAACAGAACGGTAGGGATATTTCGTATCCCATATTTGGCTGCAAGTTCATCGCTGTCGCCGTCCATATTAACTTTGCCAACGATTACTTTGTCGCCATAAATGTTGGCAAGTTCGTCAATATGAGGCGCTATAACCCTGCACGGGACGCACCATGTAGCCCAAAAATCAAGAACAACGGGTTTGCCCGATTCAATGATTTCTGCATAATTAGAATTGTTAATTTCCAATGCCATTGCTAAATTACTTTAATACAGGGACTTCTAATGATTTATTTTCTGTTTTCGAGCCGAGCTGAAGTCCGTTAAAACCCTGTCGAAATTCGTTGCAAAGATATGACAAGTTTTTGAAACAAACAATCATTTTTATGCAAAATACTGTTAATCAGCAATATTTATTTTCTGTTTTTCCAACAGTTTTGTGCTGATTAATGATTGAAACGGGAGAAAAGGTTCAAAAAAAGATTGTGGCGGAAATCTGAATTTTTGCAATTTTACTGTATCCCGATATATTTATGTGTTTGCAGCGACAGATTCCATTGCGGATTGTGTATGATGTAGTTAATTATCGCCGGCGTAATTTCGTCGTGGACGCTCCATTCGGGTTGCAGAAAGTGGAGACATTGGTTGGTGTACAGGGCATTTTCTTCTGCCCATTCAAAATCGGAAGGATGTTTGATAATGACTTTCAGTTCGTTTGCCCGTTGCAGATTTTCAACCAGCGGCGGGCTGTTCAGTTTCGGCGACAGGCAAATCCAGTCCCATTCGCCTGAAAGCGGATGGTTGCCGGCGGTTTCGAGAAAGCAGAGAACGCTTTTTTCGTGTAGTTGCGTGCAAAGTTTATCGAGATTGTGTATCAGCGGCTCGCCGCCGGTAACAACAACAACTCCGACGCCGGAAGCGACTGCATTTTCAACTATATTTTCTATCGACGTTTGTGGAAAACGTCGCATGTTCCAGGTCGATTTGCTGTCGCAAAATTCGCAGCACACGTCGCAGCCGCCTAATCGTATGAAATGGACGGCTTTGCCTGTGTAACAGCCTTCGCCCTGAAGGCTGGTGAATGTTTCGGCTACCGGAAGAGTATCGGCTGTTTGCATTTTATTTATTGATTTTTTTGTTGATCATTCGGCTGATCATTCAGTTGATCATTCGGTTGAGAACGGAAGATTGAATTTGGCTCGTATTTATGGTAAAGTATAACAATACAGGCGGTGCCAATGAGTATGGCGGCGGAAACGAGCAGGTAGTATAAAAACCCGATGAGGCGGACAAGTGTTACAGGTTCAGACTGTTTGCCGGCGAGCATAAGAATAAGGAATGCTGTTCCGTTGTTGAGCAGATGAATAAACATGCAGGGTACAACGGAGCGGGTTTTCCAGAATATCCAACCGGAAAAAAAGCCGATGATAAATGCCGCAACTCCCTGCCATGGATTGAGATGCAAAAGCGCAAAAAAGAGTGCCGACCAGAGTATGGCTTTGTAGGGCGACATGTTGTTGAGCAGCCCGCGAAGCACTATTCCGCGACAGAGAAGTTCTTCGAGCACGGGCGCGGCAATTACAACCGTCAGAAACGATGGAAGGCTGGGCGAGACCATTTCGGCAAACATTTCTTCGACCGACTGTGGCATGGGTATCAGCCCAACTATGCGGTCGACCATCAGAAAGAGGCTCAGCGTGGTTGGCACAAGCAGCCAGAAAAGCCAGTCGGGTGCGGGCGAGGCAACAACTCCGAAATCGAACCCGCTGGTACGTGCAAATTTTTTTGCACAAAGTATGGTGAGGCTCATCATGGCTACGTAGGTGAGCAAAGTCAGCCATTCGGATTTGGATTCTCCATTTATCAAACGCACTGTCAATGTCAGTATAAGGCTGATAATCAGAAATGCCACAAACAAAGTTGTTGTCTGCATCAGGTTGGGATATTTGATATTATCGTTATTCATTGTTACAAAACTGTTATATTTTATGTATTATTGTATTTTTCTTTGGATAAAAAATCGGGATAAAATCCTCAAAAACAGTATTATTGGCATATTAATCGATGGATTTGAGGCGTTCGGCATTTTCGGCAATCTGAAGCTGGTCGATACAGTCCTGAATATCGCCGTCGACAAATGCGGGCAGGTTATACATTTGATAATTAATACGATGGTCGGTGATGCGACTTTGAGGGTAGTTGTATGTCCGGATTTTGGCTGAGCGGTCGCCTGTCGATACCATAGTTTTGCGTTTGCTGGCAATTTCGCCCATATATTTCTGATATTCAATATTATAAATGCGGGTACGGAGTTCGGTCATTGCCTTTTCAAAGTTTCTGATTTGCGACCTTTCGTCCTGACACTGAACAACTATTCCTGTTGGCAAATGCGTGAGGCGGATTGCCGAATATGCAGTATTTACCGACTGCCCGCCCGGACCTGAGGCGCAGAAAATATCTTTGCGAATATCGTTCATATTGATTTCGACATCAAACTCTTCGGCTTCGGGCAGTACGGCAACTGTGGCAACGGAGGTGTGCAGCCTCCCGACGGTTTCGTTTTGCGGCACACGCTGAACGCGATGCACGCCGGATTCGTATTTCATCACTCCATACACTCCCTGTCCTTTTATCTTCATAATGATTGACTTAAAGCCTCCGATTGTGCCTTCCGACAGGCTGGTGATTTCGCTTTTCCAGCCGCGTTTTTCGATATATTTCTGATACATCCTAAAAAGGTCGCCGGCAAATATCGAGGCTTCGTCGCCACCTGTTCCGGCGCGTATTTCGAGAATGGCATTTCGTTCATCCTGAGGGTCGGCGGGCAGGAGGAGTATTTTGATTTGCTCTTCCATTTCGTTAATTTGACGGGCAAGTTCGTCTATCTCGTCCTTTGCCATAGCCAGCAGTTCGGCGTCGTGTTCGGAAGCGAGAATTTTTTTAGTGGATTCGACGCTGACTATCAGGTTTTCGTACTGTGTGGCAGCCTGAGCAATGAGTTCCAGCTGTCGATATTCGCGATTGAGCGCCACAAAGCGTTTGATGTCGGCAATAGCATCAGGGTCAGTGATTTGCTGCTCAACCTCGTCGAAACGAATTTTAATTCCCTTCAATTTTTCCAAAAGTGTATTTTCATCCATAAAAAAATCGTCATTTACAAGTAAAAAACGGCGCAAAATTACATTTTTTTTTGACAATATTGGTTTAATATTATAAAAAGATGTAATTTTGCAGCCGTAAACATTGTATAAACAGAAAGAAAAAGGGATGCTTAAAAGGCTGGATTTGTATATAATACAAAAATTTATCGGTACATATTTTCTTGCGCTGATGTTGATAATATGTATAGTAATAATCTTCGATATAAGCGAAAAAATAGACTATTTTAAGGCGGCTCCGCTTGGAAAAATCATTTTTAGCTACTATTTAAACTTCATTCCGTTTTTCATAAACACTTTCAGCTCGCTTTTTGTGTTTATCACTGTGATTTATTTCACTTCGGCGATGGCATACAATACCGAAATCATTGCAATCCTGTCGAGCGGAATAAGTTTTATGCGGATGCTGTATCCCTATTTTATATCGGCACTGCTGATTTTTCTGTTCAGCGCAGCTCTGAATCACTTTGTTATACCTCCGGCAAACGTTGTCCGTCTGCAGTTCGAAGAGCAATATATGAGTTCGCGCCCGTACAGTAAAAAAAGCAGCGATTTACATCTGCAAATCGAGCCCGGGATATATCTCTACATGTCGAATTTTTATCTAACAGGCAACAGAGCAACGCATTTCAGCCTCGAAAGGTTTGAAAACGGCGCTCTGAAATCGAAACTTTATGCCGATTATGCCGTTTACGACGAAAATAAAAAAGTGTGGAAACTGAACAACTATTTTATTCGCGATTTGAGCGATTCGACGGAAACAATTGTCGAAGGAAAAGCGCTGGATACGGTGGTGAATTTTTCGGCGGAAGAGTTGAAACAGCGCGACGATATTATCACTTCGATGAACTATTTTGAACTGAAAGCCAAAATTGCGGAACTGAAAATGCGCGGGCAAAACACCAGCAAGGCAATACTCGAACAATATAACCGGACGTCGATACCCTTTTCGGTGTTTGTGCTGACGTTGATTGGCGTCTCCCTGTCGTCGCGCAAAGTGCGCGGCGGTATTGGGATGCAGATAGGGCTGGGCATTGCTATCAGTTTCATTTATATTTTGTTGCTGCGTTTTGGTGAAGTATTTACTCAGGTAGGAATTGCAAATATTCTCTTTGCGGCATGGGCTCCAAATATCCTTTTTGCCCTGATTGCAGTTATACTTTATATAAGAGCGCCAAAATGACGGACGAAAATATACTGATACTTGGCGTCGAATCGTCGTGCGACGACACGTCGGCAGCTGTGGTCTGCGGATGCAAACTGCTGTCGAATGTCATTGCCAGCCAGAAAGTTCACGAAAAATACGGAGGAGTAATCCCCGAACTTGCTTCGCGCGTACATCAGCAAAACATTATACCGGTGGTCGATACCGCGCTTGCCGAAGCCGGCGTGGACAGAAACCAACTGAATGCCATTGCCTTTACCCGCGGTCCGGGGCTGATGGGCTCCTTGCTGGTTGGTATTTCGTTTGCCAAAGGCTTTGCCGCATCAATCGGCATTCCGCTCATCGAAATCAATCATTTACAGGGACATGTGCTGTCGCATTTTATCGACAACGGTCAGTCGGCGTCTCCGCCTCCGTTTCCATTCCTTTGCCTGCTGGTTTCGGGCGGACATAGTCAGATAATCAAAGTAAACAGCTGGCAAAACTTTGAAATAATTGGCGAAACAATCGACGACGCCGCAGGCGAGGCTTTCGACAAGTGCGCCAAAATCATGGGTTTGCCGTATCCGGGCGGTCCGGTTATCGACAGGCTGGCACAAACGGGTAACCCTCAGGCATTTGCCTTTGCCCGCCCCAAAGTGGCAGATCTGAATTACAGTTTTAGCGGATTGAAAACCTCGTTTCTGTATTTTTTGCAAAAAAAAGTTGCCGAGACGCCCGATTTTATCGCCCTCCACAAAGCCGACCTCTGCGCCTCGCTGCAAAAAACCATTATCGATATTTTGCTTGATAAACTGGTAAAAGCAGCGCACGAAACCGGTATTCGGGACGTTGCCATTGCCGGCGGAGTGTCGGCAAACTCGGCTTTGGGCAGCGAACTTGCGGATACAGGTAAAAAACATGGCTGGAACGTTTACATCCCCCAACGCCAATTTACCACCGACAATGCCGCAATGATTGCCGTTGCCGGATATTTCAAATATCGGGCGGCACTGTTTGCCCCGCTCGATACAACTCCGTTTACAAATGGCTTGAAATGAGAATTTTCGGGTCTTTATTTGGCTGATTTTTACTTTGCAACCCTGATATTTTTGGTTCAACTGGGAATTGTGTGGAAAATCCATAGAACCCTTATTTTCAAAGGTTCCCTTAGTAGATACGCTATTAATCGCGTCCATGTACCCTTATTCCCTTATTATTTCATCTGAGAAAATAAGGGCGATTGACGTTGTTTATCAGGGATATAATGGCGCTTGGGTAAATAAGGTTTTTTTGCAGGGCAGACGCATTAAAACAGTTCAAGTCCGAATTGCCCGCAGGGCATTCATATCAAGGGTCGCAATGGAACAAAATTTTTAAAAATTTTTAAAAAATGCTGACTTTATAGACAGACACTATTTAGTGTCTGTCCATAAAGTCAAAACACATATATAATGTTAATACAAGGTGCTTAGCAGAGGGCTGCGGTTTTTGCATCTCTACGAGATGCATCGCTCGGTAGAACATCGTCACACACACGCATTTGCATCCCGCAGGGATGCATCCTTACAGGATGCAGGAAATTCTTTGGCAACCGTTTCTACCGAGCGATGCAATCCTACGGATTGCTTGATTGCTCCGACTTTAACTTCAAAATCATATTTCGACCGACTTTATGGACAGACACTAATTAGGGGTGGAAAATTTGAGTTAATTAATAGCACTGAGTATAATATTTCAAAATAAAATTACGTATTATTTCCCATTTTTCATACTCTGGAAAGGATTTAGGAAAAGGTTTGTTTTTGTGTCGTACCAATGTTTTAACTAATAAATTATATATAATTTTTGATGGCGTTAACAATATTTTGGTGCGACTTAAAAATTTTTTAACTAATCTGCGAATAGGTTTTTTTAATTTAAAATGTAATTTTATATACGTATCAATACTATCTATTATTATTTTTTCAGCAACCTGATATGATAGATTATCTACTGTTAAAAGTTTGTTCGACAGTAAATTTATGTAATTACAATATTCGTCTTTATATTTAGGTTCTGATTTTACAACTAATATGTTATCTGTATAGTTGCCTACCGACAGAGAATTATATTCTCTGCATGCATACAATTCATTAATAATAAAGTGTTTTCCCATTATTGCAGGATATGAGGATATATATGATTCTAAGAGACACAAGTTATGGATTTTTGTTTTTTGATTTTGAATAACAGATGAATAAGTTTCTTTAAATACAGATGTTCTATAGACAGCATAATAATACTGAAAATAATTAGACATTAAATGCATAACTCTATCGGCAGCATTATTTTCATCTATTTTTTCATTTAATATGTGCGGATAAATTAACCTTAACGGTATAGATTTTTCTAATGGGTCAAATAGTCCATAAAGTCCTTGTCCTGAATTATAATCGTCATGTTTATCCAAAAAATTAATGATATGTTGAATAGTTTCAGGAATAATAAAATCATCATTAGCACACATTACAACATAAGGAGTGTCAATATAGGGCAAAATACTATATATTTTTTCAGCTAAAGGTTTCTCCGGATAATGTTTATAGAGTATTTTATCCTTATAATCGTTTAAATAACAAAATTCAACTTTGGATGAATCCACAACTATTATTTTTACGTTTTGACTCAAATAATAATCAAGAAGTCTGTTCAAATGATTAGGTCGATTATGTTCCGGGATGATTACTGTAATTCGATCGAACTCTTTCATACAATTTGATTTTTATTAAGCATTTGCATGTAAAAATTAAAATTTTTGCGTTGTTCTTTCAACGAGCAAAATCTTGTATAGTCATTATTAATAAAAGCCTGCGTTTGCAAAAACAATCCCGGTTTAAAATCTTTGTCCAATCGGTCGTCTATTTCCACCGGTTCGACGGTAACGCTTCCTGTTTTTTGAATTTGAAGCGTTTCCATCGGTTTGAAATACAGTCGATGTTTTGAAGTCAGAAGTTCGACGCTCCAACGTCCGGGCGCGCGCCAATTGGCATGGTACGAAAATAATACATTGGAATTGGTGATGCCGGCGCCGGAAAAAATTGCGGGTTTGTGCCACAACAATTCTCCTATGGTAAAACATTTCATTTCTTTGGGAACTCCTCCCAGAAAAAACGCCAAATCAACAACATGTGTCGAATTGCCCAAAAACCAGTTTGCCAAAATGCTTTGAGGTTTATTCAGGTTTTCTATTATATGTGCCCATTCCGTAAATTCAAAATGAAAAGACGTTACGCCGCCATCGGCTTTTATTATTTCTTCGGCTTTTAATGTCGATGAATAAAACCTTCTGTTGTAGGCTATTTGAACAAGACTTTGCGTTTTATTCGCTATCTCCAAAAGTGAATTTATTTCGGCAAGCGACATTGCTCCCGGTTTTTCGAGCAGTATTTTTTTTACGCCGTATTGCATGAGCGCGGCGGCTGTTTCCGCCAAGTTTTCAGCGCTCGCAGCCACAATAGCGGATTCCGGCAATGGCGGATTTTGGGACAAAAATAAAAATAATCCTCCTGTTACAACTTCATGCCGAGTTGTTTCCGTAAAAATGGCGGCATTCTTTTCTCCTTTCCCAATTGCAATGTGTTCTTTTTTCAGGGAATCAAGCACTTTGGCATATTCTATTCCCATGTAACCGACTCCTATAAGCCAAATCATATTTTTTATTTATGTTATCGGGCAAAAACTGCCCTTGCTATTCGTTAATTCATTATACAATAAAACCAGCGGATGCAGGAATTTCAAATGTATTTCCGCCGATTCCATGTAGGACGTCAGACGGCAATTATTCTGATTCAGAATTTCTTCCGCAAGCAAACCTGTCATCTGACTTTGATACATAATTCCAATGTCAGCCCATTTTTCGCCATTTTTAGTAATAATGTTTTTACTTTCGTCTATCTCAAATTTTGAATTTTCGGCGCTGATACTTATGGAAGCAGAAATGTTGTCGCCGGCGAAACAAGTTAATTTAATGACGCTTCCTTTGGTTGAACCGGCAATAAGTGTTCCCATAAATTCAATATATCCAAGCCGTTTGCTTTGGTGGATTTCAGGTTCAAGATATCGTGTGTTTATTTCTGAAATTTTATCATCGGAAGAAATCAGAAATGCAAATAAATCGATAAAATGGACGCCGTTACAAGCCAAGCCCCAATTGGAGCCGGTTACCGTACATTCAATATTTTTTCTGTTGCCTAATTCGTGCTTTAACTGTTCGTAACCGCTGAACATTCGACGTGCACAATTAACCCAGGTATTTGCTTCGAGATTTTTGTCTTTAAGTAAATTTGCTATCTCTGTATATTGTTCCGTGTCAGGAAATAAGACTTTTTCGAGGACGAGATTTCGCACATTCTTTTTTTGCAATAATTCCTTTATTACTGCCGCTCGCGGCATTGAACCTGTTGCCACAATCACTAAATCAAGATTAGAACTGAGCAGTTCGATGTTGTTAAAATAACGAACGCTATCAATCAGATGATTTTCAGGTGTTTCGTCATATCTTGTGCTTGCTGTGGACAGCGCTGTTTCATCCCTGTCCATGACTTCAATTCTTAAAGGAAGTTTTGCAGTTTTAAGCCCTTGCAAATGTCTGCTGCCTAATTGTCCGGCGCCTATTATTGCTGCCGTATATGTCATTGTTTCAGTATATTTCATTTATATCGCCGTCCACCCACCGTCCACAATCAAATTTTGTCCGGTAATGTATTTTGCTTCATCGGATAATAGGAAAGACACGGCAGGAGCAATATCTTCGGGCGTTCCCATTCGTCGCATGGGAACTTTAGCATTATATCGTTCAACAAATATCGGATTCTGATTATCGAATATTCCTCCCGGCGAAACGCAGTTCACTCGAATATTCTCTTTTCCATAAAGAGAGGCGAGATAGCGGGAAAAATTTATTATGCCTCCCTTAATGGCGGAATATGCCGCAGCTGAAGTCATGCCAAGTCCTTCATATAAAGTAAAATCGTTTCCGACGACTCCGTAGATGGAGGCTATATTGACGATACTGCCCGACTTTTGTCTTACCATACAGCCCAAAATCTTTTGACACAGAAGAAATACGCTGTTCATTTGCATGTCCACATTTTTTTTCCACGATTCGTATGGAACGTCTTCAAATTTCAATCCCCAGTCTTTCGTTCTCGGATACGCATTATTCACCAAACCGTCTATTTTCTCGTAGCGATTTATTACTGCATCTATCATCGAAGCTACCGATTCCTTTGATGTTATATCGCAATGCACTTGCCATTTTTCCCAGTCGGTTTCCACGGCAATTTCGGCATTTATGGCAACAGCCCCCTCTTTAACAAGGTATTCTATGATTTCTTTGCCGATTAATCCGGAACCTCCGGTGACTGTTATAATTTTATCCTTTAATCTCATTACAGTATTCGTTTGTACAATTCAATTTTCCTGTCGTTTTTTACGGGAAAAGATTTTCGACAAACATTCACCTCATTGAGGTCTATTTCATAGACATCTGTTTCTTCGCCGATTTTCTCTCCTTGCAATATTTTGCCTTCGGGACTGACAAGCATGCTTGATTTGACGTAGTTCAAATTATTTCCGTCTTTTCCCGTTCGATTAACGCCAATCATGAATACCTGATTTTCGATGGCTCTTGCCCGCAACAAAGTATTCCAGTGCTCCACTCTTTTGTCTGGCCAGCAGGCTATATTAACTATGATTTCACATGCTTTCGACAAGACCTGAAACATTTCCGGAAAACGCAAATCGTAGCAAATGCTCATTCCTGTCCGAATATTTGAAATTTCAGCGTTTACGATGGAATCTCCGCCATGATAAGATGAATTTTCTCCGGCATACGAAAACGGATGTATCTTGGCGTACGAAGCAATTATTTCTCCCGCAGGGGAAACGGTGATCAGATTGTTGGTCGCTTTGTCGCCGCATTTCAAAATAACGCCGAACGATAAATATGTCCGATGATTAACCGCCTGTTCCTGAAAAAAACGAATGCTCGGCGAATCATGGAAATCTTCCGCACACTTTCGCGTATTCATCGTAAAACCGGTAAGCGTCATTTCCGGAAATATGAACCATTCCACCGGATAATGAAAACTGACGGTTTCAAGGCGTTCAACAATTTTCAACTTGTTGTGATCCTTGTTTTCCCATTCGGGATTTAACGACACGAGAGCGATTTTCATCAATTATATTTTCTAAATACAGGTTTTATCGCATCGCCTTTCAGATATTTTTCATATCCGTCTTCAAGTCCTTTAGCGTATATTGCCAACGATTTGCGAGTAGCTTCCAGCGTTTTTTCAAGTTCTTCGTTTCCGTGAGCATACGAAATTGCAATCCATGGCATAAGTACTCTGTTATTTATCATTTCTTGAGAGAAGAGAGTGCGCAAACCCGTGGATGCCTGATCGTTTTTGTCCCTCGTCATGAAATTCGGAGAACAGGGAACGCCATAAACTTCAAA
>JAITIA010000113.1 GCA_031279695.1 Prevotellaceae bacterium
AATTTTTGCAGGCAAGTATTCTTTGGTGAGTAAAACACTGTCGTTCAGCACAAAAGCATCGGCAGTCATGAGATTATTGTAGTGCAGCATAAAGCCGCTGCCATAAAGAGAATCGCAAACCAAATACAAAGTATCGAAATTTTTTGTAATATTTTTTATTTCAAATGTAATATTCTCAAAATTAATCAGTTTGTAGTTGGCGGTTTTTAAACTTGTAGTATCAACAAGCGCAGTGTTGAAAACCAAAGATAAATTACTTCTATTCAGTATTTTAGCAACACAATTTACATTGGGCGCTATTCGGGTCAATTTCAACACTGTGTCTTTCAGAGCAATTCCCGCATTGTCTCTTATACCGGAAATTGCAAGATAAAATACTGTATCACTGAGCATTGCTGTTGATAAGCGAATTTCTCTATCCGAAATTTGTTCGGCATCAATAATTGCAAACGTATCCAAATTTGATTTCAAGAAATAATTTTCAAAATTCAGAGCATCGGAAAAATCAATATTAGTATTGAAAACCAGACGAATGGAATTTTTATCCAATATTTCTGCCTGATTAAGTTTTAATGGCAGATTTATTTTTGTAAGTTCGTAATTATTAATGGATAACATGCCTACCCTTGTTGTTGTATAGTTAAACAGAAAACCCGAAAATTTACAGTCAACAAATTCCTTATCAGTAAATGTACCAGCAAGTTGCAGCGATTTACCAATTTCTTTGATAAAAATTGTCCATTTTTCACCTTCATGTCTTTGGACAATTATTTGTACCGCAGTATTTGCGTTCCAATCGTAATTACTTGACCATAAGATAGTTTTTGCGCCATTTTTGACTTTCCAGAATGAAATTAAATCGGAAGCGCCCGTTTGGTTTACGCCAATAAGATAGCCTGAAAAATTATTTGTAGCAAAATGCTCAATATCAGAAGATAAGACACAGCAAAATGCATTGTCGGCAGAGGGGTCAAAATTCCCATTTTCAAGTTCAAAATCCCACTGTACCATGCCATTACTTATGTCGATGTTAATTGGCGCAGATACCTGACTTAATCCTGTTCCGGTGTTGTGTTTCAATTTGTTACCATTCCAAACCCAATCGCCGATATTGTTCCATGTAGTAATATTCTGTTTTACAAGTGTATCTATTTTATTCACAGCAGATATTGGCACAAACATCACTTCTTCGAGAAGTGATGTTGTTGATTTTAAGGAAAATTCATTCAAAGAATCGTATGCAAGTTCAAATGTCTTTACGCCTTTAGTCTGCTCTGTATCAATAACATGAATATATCCAGCGCCAGTATTTTGCACAATTTCAATATTGTGATTAAACGCCGTATCAATATTTCCAAAACAGTCGGCTGCAGCAACCACAATGCGGAAAGGTTGATTTTTTTCTACAATAACAGGCTGATTGACTGCAATTAATCCAAATGCTTCCACATCGATACAATGTTCTTCGGAATAAATAGAATAGTTAAATGTTTTTGCAAATTGGGAACTGTTTTCCTTTGTTGTCCAGCCATGATTTGTGGCGGGTATATATATCTGAAATTTAGCGCCATCTCTATATTTAGCGCCGCGAAGAAATATCTTCAAATAAATTTCTTTTGTACCGCCATCGGGAATTTGCAGGTTTTCGGGGTTTATTTGTATTTTATTTTCTGTTAGTGAATAAGTTACAGGAATATTTTGATTGTCGACAATTAACTCTATTCCGCCTGTTGCATTCAAGATTGAAAAGTCTGATACAGAATAGAAAAACATTTTATCGACAATCAATGGTAATCCATCTCTTGTTCCTTTATCGCTGAGTATAAGGCGTATAACTTCTTTTGCGACAATAGCGCCCGTATCGGTCGATTTAAAAATTGTACGGTTTTGGGAAATAACAGGCAAAATCTCTGAATCCAAGTCCATTGCAGCAATATCGGACGAGACAGTTTCTGTCAATGTCAATGCGGAATGTTTGGCTTTTATGTGAAAAACAACCGGAGAACTGATAATCAAATCATTCCAAACTGCCTTGCCATCAGCCATCTGTTTTGTCAAACCGGATGAGCAAGTCAATAATTCCTCATTTTCAATAAGTTCCAAAGTTATATTTCCTGTTACGTCCACATCTATTGTGCCGTCGTCGGAAACTGCGTTTATTTCCACGCCGAACGCCTGACCGTGTACAACGGCAGCGGGAATTGTTTTGAATATCAGCTTTTTAGCATCTACTTCAACCGTAAAATCTTCGGAAACAATATTCTGACCGAAATTTCCTGCAAACTGCGAGCCATTTTGACTTGCTTTGCTGCCATGGTTTATGCTGTAAATCAAGAATTTCAATCCGGTTTTGTCGGCAACTTTGGTTTTTAGATGAATTTTCATAGTAATTTCCTTTGATTCACCATCTTCAATCGCCAAAGTTCCCGCAAACAAGCCGATACGCATAAATTCTCTTTTCTGTTCCAAAATATTGGTTACTAATCTACGCGAGCCGTCATAAAGAGAAATGCCTCCAATAACATTAATCAAGTTTGTGGCGCTCAATGGGTTTTCAAATCTCAACTCTTCAACAATTGTAGGAGCGCCATCGCCGGCAATATCTTTGATAATAAACTTGAATACAGCCATTTCCGTCTCCATGCTTACCGCGTCCGAAGGTATCGTTATGCCAACATACTGACTGTTGGGTGGTTCGATAATGGATGTTGTATCCAAAATCACTGAAATACTGGCATTTGTCGAAGATAAAATGGTGGTCGAAAGTTTCAATAAAATATTTTCTGCTTTATTGTATTTTATATTTTCTGCAATTAAAATCCCTGATTGAAAGGATATTGGCTCAATAATCAAATTGCCGCTTCCCGAAACCAACACAAGATTTGCCGAAGGTGAAAAATCAGTATCAACATTACCCAAACTATCTGAGGCTATTGCACTTATGGAGAAACTGGAATTTATGACAATCTGTTGAGGCAAATCCTTCAATAAAATGGTATCGGCATCAACTCTTATTGTAAAAATCCCTGATACAATGTCATTTACCAAAACCGGAAGTATTCCTGAGCCATTTGCCGACGCCCGACAGCCGTGATTGTTCTTATCTATTTTGAATTGCAGGGTAGAATTATCAGTTAATGAATCAGTTAATGAAATTTTCATCAACAAATTCACAACCTCTCCCGAAGGAATAAATAAATTGTTGGGGAAGAGAAAGGTAATAGAATCATTTTTAATCAAAACATTACTATTAATCTGTAAATCACCATTATATAGCCATGCATTTGCAATAGTTTTTTCCCAGATTGACGAAGCCGCAGGTTGAGGATTACGCACAACTATTTGTTGCAAATATGTGGGAAAATTATCAGTAATATCAACGTCTTGTATGCTGAATTTCAATGCATTTATTGTATCCCAACTGGTTGAAGAAATATCGTCGCCCGTAATTTGCGAATCGGGTAGGATTATTTCGGTGTCCGATTCTTTAATTATCTTATCCACAGCCTCTATACTTATATCATCGACCGACAACAATTTTGCGGCGGTTGATGTATATACGAACAGTATTCCGAAAAACGAAATGTCGGAATATGCTGTATTTGAAATAGTTTGAGCATAAAAAGATATGCTGGAAAAATTCTCCCCACTGCCAATTGTCCAAATGCCATGTTCGTCGCGTCTGATTTCCACCGCTTCGGCTCTACCTATCCCTACTAAATCTTGCCAATTAATATTTGTCTTGCATATTTCGCTGAAAACGCCCGCATTAACCTGATACAAACATAATAAATCATCTGTTGTGCCTGTTTTCATATTTACGCCAACGGCGTAACCACTGAACTGATTTGCAGTACTGTTTGCCGCCAAAATTACTGCCCATTTATTGGTGCCTGAAGGATTGTAGCCGTGTCTCAATAAAAATTTCCATGTAATATCGTGATTTTCAAACGCGATTCCGCTAATGGGAATAAATATAGAATCGGTATTAGCCCCAGTTCGATCATGTCGTAATGAGGCAGTTCCCGACAAAACATAATTGTTGGACATGGTTCTCGTCCACGAATTGGCAGGTTTTTGTATCCATCCATCGAGATTTGCTTCAAAATCGTACAGAATCTGCGCCTGTAAAATGGAGGATAAACACACACATACACTGATAATTAATCCTCGTTTCATGTCAATAATTTATTATGAAATGCGCTGTAAAATTACAAAAAAAATCAATACAACAATATTTGTTCAAATTTTTTTCGATTTTTTTTGATTTTGAAATTAAAAAAAATCAAAAAAAGGTTTTGAGTTTGCAAACAATCAAAAAAATTTGTACTTTTGCGCTGTGATTTTTTTGATAAATATGTATATTAAAATAGTGCAAACTAATGAAAAATACGACATTAATAATTAAAAGAGAGTTTCTGACAAGGGTGCGGAAACGTTCATTTTGGCTAATGACTCTTTTGACGCCTCTCCTATTTGCCCTTTTGGGCTTTGTTAGCGGCAAAATGATGTCGTTGAAAAGCGTTGAGGCTGTCAATGTGAAAGTTATCGACAATACCGGAACTTTGGGGACGCTCGCCGGCAGTGGCTCGTTCAGTTTTGAAACCGTCGAGCCGGAATCGATGGAAATCCTGAAAGCACGATATTCCGAATCTGTCCTTCTGATATTTGAAGGTCAAAAGGGCGAACATCCAACGGGTTGCGTGTTCTATTCAAACAAAATAGTCAGCATTGATTTGCAGGAATATGTACGTCGCAGCGTCAATACAATGATTGAAAACAAAAAACTACAACAGTATAATATCGAAAATCTTAACCTCATTCTTGCCGCCGTGCGCACCAATATTGGCATAAAAACTTTTAAGTGGGACAGTCAGGAAAACAAAGACCTCAGCCACAGCGATAAAGGCAAAACAGAACAAAAAGGCAAAGAAACCAACACCTTTGTTGTAATGGGGCTGTCGTATGTTTTCGGTTTTTTAATCTATCTATTTGTTTTTCTGTTTGGTATGATGGTGATGCGCGGAGTAATTGAAGAAAAATCGAACAGAATAATCGAAATAATGGTATCGTCGGTACGACCGTTTCAACTGATGATGGGCAAAATTATTGGCATAGCCATGGTTGCCTTCACGCAATTCATTCTGTGGATTGCAATTATGATGATTTGTTACAGCAATCTTCCTTCCGGCGTTCAAAATATACTTTCGAGCGGAACCAACATCATTTCTCCATCTATTATTCTGATATTCATACTATTTTTCATTGGCGGCTATCTGCTCTATGCCTCAATGTATGCGGCAATTGGCTCGATGGTCGAAACGGAAGGCGATACCCAGCAAATCAGCCTGCCGGTAACTATCCCTCTCATTTTCTCGATGGTAATACTATCTCATGCCGCGCAATACCCCTCCAGCAGCCTGTCATTCTGGACGTCGATGATTCCATTCACCTCGCCAATAATAATGATGACGCGAATACCGTCGGGCGTTCCGCTGTGGGAAATAGTCGTTTCGCTGGCAATACTTTTCGGCTCGTTTCTGAGCATCGGCTATCTCGCCGCGCGCATCTATCGCGTTGGAATACTGATGTATGGAAAAAAACCTTCACTCAAAGAATTAACTAAATGGTTTAAATACAAATGATAAATCCACCCAATTTACTAGCTATTGTTTCTGTTGGACTGAGTATTCTGGCGTTTCAAAATCCGAATATCAACAAAAACCTCATTCTATATCCCTATATTATGAAAAGGGAAAATCAATGGTATCGGCTTGTAACACACGCATTTATTCATGGCGATCTGATGCATCTGCTCTTCAATATGATTGCTCTGTGGTCGTTCGGCAATTTTGTGTACAACTCGCTGAATATGACAATGCCACTGCCGGAATCGCATTTTTATGGTTTATACCTGGGCGCCATAATATTTTCGTCGATTTCCGATATAATAAAACATCACAACAACCCGCATTACGCCAGTCTGGGCGCGTCGGGGGCTGTTTCCGCAGTAGTTTTTTTGGCAATACTTTTCGACCCTTGGACAATGATACTCATACTGTTTATCCCTTGTCCGGGCATAATTTTCGGAGTAATATATTTGATTTATTGCAACTATATGAGCCGTAAAAATAACGACCGAATAAATCACGATGCGCATTTTTACGGCGCAGTTTTTGGACTCATATATCCACTGTTTTTTGCACCCGAAATATATTCCAAATTTATTGATCTTCTGCTGCATCCGCACTTTTAAACATGGTAAGTTTTCCAAACGCAAAAATCAATCTGGGGCTCAACGTCGTATCGCGCCGCAACGACGGATTTCACAATATCGAAACCGTGTTTTTTCCCCTTGCCGAACTGACCGACGCGCTCGAAATAGTGGAAGCGGACAGATTTTCGTTTGAAACCACAGGCGTCGCCATCGATATTTCGGACGATAACAATCTCTGTGTAAGGGCATACCGTTTGATGAAAGAAAAATATGCTCTGCCTCCGGTGGCAATGCATCTGCACAAAAATATCCCTACGGGAGCGGGTTTGGGTGGCGGCTCGTCCGACGCCTCGTTTACCATCCGCGCACTGAATACCGTTTTCGACCTCCAACTCAACAGTAAAGAGATGAAACACATTGCAATGCAGTTGGGCAGCGATTGTGCTTTTTTTATCGACAATGTTCCGTCGAAAGCCTCGGGCAGAGGCGAAATTCTCGAAGCCCTCGCACTCGACCTGTCGGGGCTGTATCTTGCACTGGTTAAGCCGGATATACATATCAGCACCAAAGACGCCTATCGCTCCGTTGTTCCGCAGCCTGCCGAATATAATCTGGTTGAAACCCTTAAACTTCCGCCGGCAAAATGGAAATATAGGCTGATAAACGTATTTGAACAGAGCATTTTCCCGCAAAATCCCGCCATTGCCGACATCAAAGCGCAAATGTATTTGCACGGAGCGCTCTATGCCTCGATGAGTGGTAGCGGATCGACTATCTTCGGATTGTTTGAAAAACCGCCCAAAACCGCCGGTTTTGCGGATATTGTGCCCGGAATTTCATGTTTTGAAAAAATATATCTACTTTAAAAACACGTAATTACGGATAAATATTGATTATTAATAAAAAAATATATAATTTTGCGCCCCTAAACGGCTCCGTAGTTCAGTTGAATAGAACGTCAGATTCCGGTTCTGAAAGTCGCAGGTTTGAGTCCTGCCGGAGTCACATAAAATTGTGTGTGTAAAAGAATTAACCGCACATATATAAATAAATGGTAAATTGAATTTAATAAATTGATAATGAATATGCATTTAAATATTTCGGGCGTCGAGTCCTTTATCGATAAAACAGCCCTTAAAAGCCTGAACGAGGCAGCAATACAAGCCAATCGCCAACTCGGTAACAAAACCGGCAAAGGCAACGATTTTCTCGGCTGGCTCGCCCTGCCCGCAATGGTGAATGAAAGCGATATATCGCGGATAGAATCGGTTGCCGACCGGCTGCGCGAAAATTCCGATACAGTGGTAGTTATCGGCATCGGCGGCTCTTATCTGGGCGCAAGAGCGGTTATCGAAGCCCTGCAATCGCCGTTTGAAGAATGTGCGCAGGGACGAAATCCGAAAATTGTTTATGCCGGACATCATCTCGACGAAGATTATCTCAACGAAATGCTTGCTTTTCTGAAAAATAGACAGGTAGGCTGCATTGTTATCTCAAAATCGGGAACAACCACCGAACCGGCAGTAGCATTCCGGCTGGTGAAACAGTTGATGGAAGAAAAATATGGCAACGACGGCGCTAAGGAAAGAATTGTTGCCATAACCGACAAATCGCAGGGGGCGCTGCGTCAAATGGCTGAACAAGAAGGATATTCAACTTTTGTTATTCCCGACGACGTTGGCGGACGATTTTCGATATTTACTCCCGTAGGACTGTTGCCAATTTCCGTTGCCGGCTTCGACATTCGGTCCTTGCTCAAAGGCGCCGCCGATATGGAAAAGGCGTCGGACGTTGATGTCCCCGTCAATAAAAATATCTGCATACAATATGCCGCAATAAGAAACCTGCTGTATAACAGTGGAAAAAAAATAGAAATTCTTGCCAACTATACCCCGCGCCTCCATTATCTGACCGAATGGTGGAAACAACTTTTTGGCGAAAGTGAAGGCAAGGACGGAAAAGGCATTTTCCCCGCAGGCGTGGATTTTACCTCCGACCTGCATTCGATGGGGCAATATATTCAGGAGGGTGAACGGATACTGTTTGAGACAGTTGTCAGCGTCGAACAGCAAAACAACGAACTCCGTATCCCGCACGACGAGCAAAATCTCGACCAGATTAATTTCCTCGCAGGTAAACGCATTGGCGAAGTAAACAGAATGGCGGAAATGGGTACAATGCTGGCGCATATCGACGGCGGCGTGCCAAATATCCGCATCGAAATACCGCATTTGGACGAATATTCGCTCGGTCAGCTGATTTATTTCTTTGAAAAATCATGTGGAATTAGCGGCTACCTGCTCGACGTCAATCCATTCAATCAGCCCGGCGTTGAAGCTTACAAAAAAAATATGTTTGCACTGCTTGGCAAATCCGGCTACGAAATCGAAGGCGAAAAACTGAAAGCAAGATTTTAATCACAAAGGCTGCCGGAAACATTATCCGACAGCCTCTGCTTCTTTAAAACCTTGAAAATTATTTTACATATTCGGCTTTGTTCAGATAGTCGAAACTTTTCTGAACGTCTTCCTGAGGAGTGCCGATATATCGTTCAACTTCAACATACCAGTCTTTAATGCCATTAGCGTTTGCTACGTCGAAAATGGCTTTGAAATCCATAGTGCCGCTTGCGCCAATAGCCTGTTCGTCCTTGATATGCAGGAGTTGTATCCGTTTGGGATATTTTTTCAGATAATCGACCGGATTGTATCCGCCTTTTTGTGTCCAGTACACATCGTTTTGAAACATAACATGGTCGGGGCTGGTGTTTGCGACAAGCAAATCGTAAACCGGCACGCCATCGACTTTGCTTTCAAATTCAAAAGCATGATTGTGATAGCCAAACTTCATGCTTGCAGCGGCGGTAATCAAGCCTATTTCGTTGAAATACTCGCCATAACGCTTCACATTGTCGATAGTAGCGCCACCACCGCCAAGGGGCGACGAGGGCATAACCATGTACTTCATTCCCGCCGCATTGTGGGCTTCCACCGCATTGTTCCACCAGCTCATGTCGGCGTCGCGATTGTCGCTGAGATTTCTGCCGAGGTGCGAACTGGTTGCCTTCATACCAAGGTCTTCGACAATTTTTTTAAACTCTGCCGGACTCAGTCCATACAGTTTGCCATCGCTGTAGCCTGCCGTTTCGAGATTGACATAGCCCATTTTGGCAACAAGTTCGAGCACTTTTTTAATGCCCAGGTCTTTAACGTCGTCGCGCAGAGAGTATAGCTGAAGCCCGATACGTTTTTTGGCAGTCGCGTTAGCGCAGGAGGTCAAAAGATTGGGCGCAATAATGCTGCCGGCAACCATTAAGGCTGCTTTTTTGATAAAATTACGTCTATTTTCCATTATCATTGTATTAAAAAATTAAAATTTTATATTATAAATAATGGCGGCAAAGATATGTATTTTTTTTCAATTACCGCACAAAGCAAAAAAAATATGGACGCCAAACGATGCTTTAATCTGATAATGTGCAAATACGGATTGATATTTTTTTTTCCCGTATCAACAAAATTTTTCACAATCGACTGTGTTTTTTCATAAATAACCATGATTTTCGACATGAACCATCGTCTGTTTTCGTAATTTGCGCCGTCGCCGGAGTTTGAGTTATATGAATACCTAATAAAACAAAATCAGGTATCATTCAAAAAAAGCAGACGGGCTTTTCAAAAAAAGCAGACGGGCTTTTCAAAAAAAGCAGACGGGCTTTTCAAAAAAAGCAGACGGGCTTTTCAAAAAAGCAGGCGAGCTTTTCAAAAAAGCAGGCGAGCTTTTCAAAAAAGCAGGCGGGCTTTTCAAAAAAGCAGGCGAGCTTTTCAAAAAAGCAGGCGGGCTTTTCAAAAAAGCAGGCGAGCTTTTACTGAAAAGCAGGCGAGCTTTTACTGAAAAGGTTTAAACGTTTTGTTTGCAGGGATATAAGATATTCATATAAAATAATAAACGGGACTGTTCAAAAAAGAACAACCCCGTTATTTATAACCTGTTTTTTATACAGTTTTTTTAATTGTATGGACGACCTGAATGTTCATTATTATGCCAGTCTGGTTTCATCCATATCAGCGGAGTATCGTATTTATCTTTACTTTTCACCGCTTCATAATTGTATGAATTATAGGTTATTTCTCCAAATGGATATTTCCACCGGTCGGGAACTCTGGGTATAGTGCCGCTACCCTGCGGATAATATAAACCCGACGGGAAACCGGTACGCCGAATATCCGACCACTGTTCGCGCGTACACAATACGCTGAAATGTACCCATTTTTGGGTAATTATAGCGTCGATATTGTTTACATAATCTGTTCCGATTGCCGCCCACCGAGCGATAGAAAAGTCGCTTATGGAGGCAGAATCGGGAACTGTTATGTTTTTGTACGTATCGGGCGGA
The DNA here is from genome assembly GCA_031279695.1 of Prevotellaceae bacterium. Lineage (GTDB taxonomy): Bacteria > Bacteroidota > Bacteroidia > Bacteroidales > UBA932 > JAIRLF01. The sequence continues at coordinate 10,614 of JAITIA010000113.1, forward strand.
TTGCCGCCGCCGTTTGATTCCCAGTTTTCGTAATAATAGAAGTAAAACGACAGGGATAACTGAACAGCTTTTTTGAAACATGATTCTGCTGTTTCCGACGGCACATTGGCAAACCCGCGTGCTTCGGCTTCGGCTTTGATAAACCATATTTCGGGCGCTGAAAACATAAAGGCGTCGAATTTTTTGTTTTCCCAGAAAAATCCATGCTGTACAACTCTTGAAATACCGGTTGCGCCATCTTCCCTGTAAAATTGGGTTTCTCCCTGAGTACGAGCGCCTGTCGCATCTTTGTAGTCGCGTCCAAGGTAAATTCCGTTGGCAGGATTGTATTTCCTGTTATCGGGATCTGTTTCCCTGTAACTTACCGTATCGGTTTTCAGATACAGCAGACGTAAGCGCGGATCTGTACGCATTCGGTCAATCAAAGCCTGGTTGGCTTCGGAACGCCAGCCGCCGTTTTCATTCAATCCTCCGCCGGCAGTATAGTTCATAAAATTGTTACGATAATTTTTGATAACAATATTCTGTTCATTTGTTTCCGGTAATGGATTTGTCTGCGGATTTTCCAAAATTTCTTTCAGTACCGATTTAGCTTTTTCCTGCAAAGGATTTGAATTGCTTGCAAGACGGTTTGCTATTCTCAAACGGATGGCGTTTGCATACATGTTCCATTTTACAAGACTGCCACGGATTAAAATATCCTGAGTAGCAAAATTCGACCTTCCTGCCGCTGTTACAAATTCTGCGTCGGCAAATCGTCCGTTTATATGCGCCAAATCGGTCAGCATAAGATCATATATGGACTCTTCGCTGTCGTATTCCGCAAAAGACGACGGGATATCGTTATTGACAGGCAGATAGCCTGCTTTCGTAAACGGCACATCTCCATAGATGGAAACAATCAGGGACAGATAGTCGTAAAGGAAAACCCTGGTTGCAATCATGAAACATTCGTTTGCCTTCTGTTCCGCCTCCTGCATGTTGTTGTACAGTTGTTCCATCAGCCGAAAATTTCCAAGAGCCGTATAAAATCTATCCCAATATCCTGTTTCGGAGTATGAAGGATTATACATTTCGGCAGATGCGCCTTTTCCGCCCAAGGTCTGGCTAAAAGTTCCCAGCCAGGTTCCGTCCAGAGCATAGTAGCGAGCATAGTCGGGAGCCCAGAAAATGTCAGCATTTCGGAACAGCCCTGCCATCATTCTGTCGATTTGTATTGTTCCTACTTTCGACGGGTCGGTGTAATATTCGTTAAACTGGTCGTCTTTACATTGTGTACCAAGTAACAAGACTCCCAGCAAGCCTGATATTAAAATTATTTTTTTCATCTTTATACTTTTTTAATATGATTTAAAAATTCATTCTGAATGAGAAACCGAATGTTCTTGTCGGCGATGTACCTCCGTCAATGGAAGCCTGTCGTACCCATGAAGTTCCGATAGCAGTTTCCACATCATAATCTTTAATTGTTTTATACATGTAAAACAGATTTCTGCCAAAAACCGACAGTGTCAGATTGTTGATACCGATTTTACGGGTAAACGATTCCGGTATTTTATATCCCAGAGCGATTTCGCGCATCTTCCAGTAAGTATTTTCCGAAACGCAGTTGGCATACGACATTTGTTGAGTGTCCGTTCCCCAGTTATACGTATAATAATACATGTAATCGGAAGGCACGATGGAGGTATTAGGCTGACCGTCACTTTTTCTGATACCCGGCTGAATGACTCCGTTGTGATAAATCACCTCGCCGGCAGGTCCTGCTGCATCCGAATGTCGTGCGGGTTTGATTGCGCCCGTACCGTCTTCTTCGTAAAAGGCAAGTCCACCGCTTGCTTCGTCGCGATATTTCAATGTTTCAGGCGTCAGACCTTCGGCTGTTGAAAGATGCCAGAGAACATTGGCAACATCGCCGCCAATACGGAAGTCTGTCATGACATCCAGCGTCCAGTTCTTATAATTCAGCGAGGTTCCTAATCCGCCAACAAACTTGGGCATTGCATTACCCACTCGGTGCAACGTTTGACCGTCCTTGTTGTAATACCAGCCCTCGTTGTCGGTCAGATAATTGCCAGCCGCATCGGTTTCATACACCTGAGCATAAATATCGCCAGCCGGTTGTCCTGCATAGGAACGAATATCCAGTCCGCCTCCGTGATTACCCGAAGCGCCGTGTCCAAGGTAATCGATACCGGGAGCAAGTGAGATAACCGAATTTCTGTTTCGCGAGATATTGCCGTACAGCGTCCATGAAAAATCCTTAGTCTGAACAGGAGTGCCGTAAACGGAAAATTCCCAGCCTTTATTTGACATTTGAGCCGCATTGACCAGAATTGAGCTTACGCCCGAAGTTATAGGCTGAGGAATACCGAGAATCATGTCTTTGATATCGTTCATATAATATGAAAACTCAAAGCCCAATCTGTTGTTAAACAGTTTATTTTCGATACCAAATTCCCATTCGTATTTCTTTTCGGGTACAATATTTTCATTTCCAAGCGAACCGGGCATACTGTTAAAGGTAATTCCGTCTTCGGTATTCTGGTTGTAGGCTATGTTTGCCGAATAGATGCCGGGAGCATTACCTACAATGGCATAACTCGCACGAAGTTTTCCCAGATTGTACCACGAAGGCAAATTGTCCTTCAGCATTTCGGAATACAAGAAACTGGTGCTTACCGAAGGGTAGAAATAGGTATTAGCGCCTTTCTTCAAGGTAGATATTTTTTCCTGACGACCGGTGGCTTCAAGGAACAGCCATCCTCCGAGTTCCGTACCCAGCGTTCCGTACCATGCCTGTTTAAGGAGTTCCATGGAACTGTACTGGATTTCGTCGCCGTAGCGCATCGTTTCGCGGGAAGCATTCAGGCTAAACCAGTTGCGGTTCATCAATCCGCCGCGCGTTCGCATCGAATGGTTGTTGGAATCTTCTTTTCTGCCCGACCAGCCCAAGTTTGCATTGATATTGACAAAATCCGTAAGTTTTTTGTCGAAACTCAATCGCACATCGCCGTAATAGATATTGTAACGGCGACTTACAGTCGAAAACTCGCCACCCATCTCTGTAGGAAACAGTTCTATAGGACGCTCAGTGTTGTTTTTTCCCGTCTGTTTTTCGTTTGTCAGGTCGGTCGATAACGTTCCTGCCAGCACCAATCCGTCGATAACGGTAAATCGTGGTGATACACTTGAAATAAGGCGGTTGTCCGTTTCATTGATATTGTTGTTAAACATTCCCCACAACATGCCGATAATTGGTTCGCGGGCATTAGAGTTGAAAAACCATGATTCCTCAGGAGTCAGACTCGCCTTGCTTGCGTTTTCGCGTCTATAGCCCAAACTTGTCTGATACTGTGTTTTCAACTGTCCTATATCTATTGAGGTATCAAACATTCCTGAAAAACCGTTATAAGTTCCAAACTGCGAATATGCGCGGTTGTGGAACTGCTGGACGATGTAATTAGCATTGTAATCCAACACAAATCTTTTGGCGAGATTAAAACTGCCCACAAGTTTGAAATTGTGTTTGTTGTAATTGCCAGTCAGTGCATTTGGTACTTCGTTGGAGAACGTGTATGCAAATCGCGTACTTGCCTTGTCGGAGGATGAAGAGATTGCCAGCGAATAGATTTGATTTGAACCTGTTCGGAAAAACTCATTCCACGGATTGCTGTTGTACGGTTTGTAGGGACGAATTGTTCCATCGAAATACAATACATCTCGACCATCGTATTTGGGTCCGAAAGCAACGTTTGCATAAGTGAGCGACTGCACCAGATTGCCGTCTCGGTCGCGTCTCGGATAAAATCCTTCGGCGTCCAGACCGGAATACATACTCTGTGCTCCGGGACCGTACTGGTCTTGAATCGGAGGCAGATAGGCAATGGTATTCATCATCAGCTGACCGGTCAATTCGACATTGAGTTTGCCCGTACTTGCTTTTTTCGACTTGATCATGATAACGCCGTTAGCGGCTTCCGAACCATAGAGCGCCGTAGCCGAAGCGCCTTTCAAAATGGTCAGGCTTTCAATGTCTTCGGGGTTGATATCCACCAGTCCGTTGGAACGTATGCGTCCGGCAGAGCCAAACTCGGCATAGTCGCCACTGCTTCCTGTATTACCATTTCGAATTGGCACTCCATCAATCACCACAAAAGGCTGATTATTGCCAGTCAGCGAGCTTAACCCGCGCACGCTTATCGATACGCCTGCCGCCGCTCCGCCTCCCGAAGTTTGAATCCTCACTCCCGGCGCTTTACCATACAGGGCGGTACCAAAGTTAGTAGCGCCAGATTTTGTCAAGTCTGCCGCTTTTATGGTTGAAACGGCGTATCCGAGCTTTTTTGCTTCCCGAGTAACGCCTAATGCAGTAACAACCACTTCTTCAAGTTCCATTGTTGCTTCAGCAAGAGCAACGTCGACGACGCTTCGTCCGCCAACATTTACATCTTGTGCAACATAACCAAGGAACGAAATTTCAAGGACGATACCAGCGCCGGAAACAGTAATAGAATAGTTTCCGCGAGCGTCGGTTATCACACCATTAGTCGTTCCTTTCACAACAACCGAAGCGCCGGTAAGAGGAGCGCCCGATTCGTCAGTAATTTTTCCCGTAACTCTGCTCTCTTGAGCAACGACGGAAATCGAACAGCCACAAACCATTGCTATTATTATCAGGCTATGCATACTGTTCCTTTTAATTAATTTTAATAACTTTTGTTTCATCTTTTTAAGTAAATTAATTTCTAAAATTTTTAATACTTTAATTGTTTTAATAATAATACTTTAATAAATTTTTAATGACTGTAGTTAAAAATAGCGCTGTTAAAACAAATACCCATTTAAGAGTTGTATATCAATATAATATTAATCTATTCCTGCTATATGGAACAGTTTTTCAATATGCAAAACATGCCTGCTGATGTATGTCCCGACGGGCAAAATAACAACACAAAATTAAACTTGAGCCAATTTTAATTTGCTATCCGACAATCTTATTGCCGGTGCGACAAGATTAGTCATTCCTTTCCCATAGGCACAAAATATTTTAAATGGTGATACAATAAAAAATCCGGAAAACTTCCTATATGGAAATTTTCCGGAATAGATATGTCAATAATATAAAAATTTTTGCAAAAGAAGAAACCCGAAAACAGGCTAACTACCTGATCATCTCTCTCTCTCTCTCTCTCTCTCTCTCTCTCTCTCTCTCTCTCGACACCTGCAAACATAGTGCCAGTATTTGTAGTCCAAGTGGTTACAAATACTTCAAAAACCCCATTATTTACAGTCAATTTATTCATATACAATTTGTTGTAACTAAATACCGAATTTGTTTAATTTTTTCTTTAAATCCTTAATTTTTTCTTCTTTTACGACGATTTTCAGTTGTCGTTTTTTCTGTTTTTTCATCAAATTTTCGATGTTTCGATTGTCATTTTTTACATAATATCGCCAAAACTAAATCGTTACATCTATATCTTCATTGCATTTACTGATACAAAAGTACAATTTTTTTTGAAAATGCAAATTTTTGAACCAGAAATTTGAAAAAAATTTGAGGCGATGTGAAAAAGTGCCTGTTACAAACATTATTGAGCGATAACAGGCAAAGCGTAGAGACGATACTTTATTAATGATTAATCATTAAAAAGATAGGGCAGCCACCGATCGTGCGGCGGCGTCTGTTTCGATGTAATCATCAAGCGTTGGCGTACTGATTGATGCGATTTTATCCATTGTTTTACAGATAGTTAAGTATATATCAAGATATTTAATTTTACCATCGAGAAAAGCCTGAACAGCAATTTCGTTGGCGGCGTTCATAATACAAGCAGTCGTGCCTCCGGCACGCAGGGTGTAGCGGGCAAGTTCAAGACAAGGAAATTTTTTGGTGTTGGGCTGCATGAAAGTCAGGCTTTTATAGTTCATAAAATCTATTTTCGGACTGTTGCATACTGTTCGATGGGGAAAAGTAAGAGCATACTGGACAGGAATTTTCATGCTCGGCTCGCCAAGTTGGGCTTTGACCGCGCCGTCGGCAAATTGCACCATCGAATGCACCACCGACTGTGGATGAATCAGAACTTCGATGTTCCTCTCGGGAACGGCGAAAAGCCAGTGAGCCTCAATCACTTCAAAGCCTTTATTCATCATGGTTGCAGAGTCGATTGTTATTTTGGCGCCCATGTTCCAGCGGGGATGTTGGAGCGCGTCGGCGCAAGTTACGTTGGCAAGCTGTTCGACAGGCAGATTGAAAAAAGGACCGCCCGATGCGGTGAGGTAAATCTTGTCGATTGCAGCATATTCGCCTGTTAAACACTGAAATATAGCCGAATGTTCCGAGTCCACAGGAATAATTGGCGTTTTGTGTTCAGCGGCAAGCGCCATCACCAGACTGCCAGCCACAACCAGCGCCTCCTTGTTGGCGAGAGCAATTGTTTTACCCGCCCTAACAGCCTGTATTGTTGGCAAAAGACCCGAATATCCGACCAGTGCCATCAGCACGATATCGATATTTTCCGACGCGGCAATCTGTTCAAGCGCCGCTGCGCCTGCGTAAACCTTTATCGGGCTGTCGGCAAGTGCATTACGCACTTTCAAATAGAGACTATCGTTGGCAATAACAACCGCATCGGGCTGTACTCTGAGCGCCTGCTCAATAAGAAGGTCGGCATTATTGTTGGCGGTCAGGATTTCCGCCGAAAACAGGTCGGGATGTTCGGCTATAATTTCCAGAGCCTGAGTTCCAATTGACCCCGTCGAACCAAAAATCGCGATTTTTTTTTGCATAAAGCAGCCTTTTTTATTTAACGGGTTCAACAATTTTGTAAATATCGGGATAATTGCGTCCAAGCTCGTCGTAATCAAGACCGTATCCCACAATAAAATCGTTGGAAACATGCATTCCGACATAATCCGGTTTGATATTGCTTTTGCAGACTTCGGGTTTGAAGAGCAAAGTGCATATTTTCAGTTGTTTGACCTGCATTTTTGAAATCATGGCAACAAGATGTTCCAGAGTAGTCCCGCTGTCCACCACATCTTCGAGCAAAATAACGGTTTTGCCTGTCAAACTGGTATTTAGCCCAATAATTTCTTTGACGGATCCCTGCGAGGCGATACCGCTGTATGAACTTAACTTGATGAAATGCAGCCGACAGTTGAAATTTATCTGCTTCATCAGGTCGGCGGCAAACATGAACGAGCCGTTTAATACGCTCAAAAACACGGGAGTATCCTCGTCTCGCATATCATGGTTAATTTGCTGAGCAACAGTCTGCACCGCTTTCAGAATATCCTGATGTTCGATATATTTTTCAAAGATTTTGTTGTGTAGTTTTATTTGATTCATTATCGATAAGTATTAATGTTTGAGTAGTTTGTCCATTTCTTCCATAGTAATGATGGAGATTGTGGGTTTGCCTTCGGCGTCGATATCGGGCATTTTACAGGCAAACAGTTTATTTATAAGATATTCGATTTCTTCGTCGGTCATGGTTTCGCATTTTTTGACTGCCTCCGCCTTTGCCAGCGATTGGGCGAGTTTTTCCTGAGTATTCCAGACCGGATTGTTATAATCCTCCTTAATATTATGAAGTATTTCATCTACAATGGATTTGGCGCTGGTTTTTTCCAACCCCGCAGGCATTGCGCAAAACATCAGCGTCCCGGTATCGAAATCGCGGATATCGAAGCCCATTTTTCTGAGATTGTCGCATACACTCTTGAATATCATGAAGTCGGGGATAGAGATTTCCACTGTTTCGGGGAAAAGCATTTGCTGCGAAACTATGGACGACGCGCCTTGCAACATCGACATAAAACGTTCAAACAAAATGCGTTGATGCGCTCGACAAATATCCACCAGCATAATCCCCGATTTTACGCAAGTTACGATATATTTATTTTTGACTTGCAGAAAACGTTGCCGGGTCGATTCGACGGCAAAAACAGTTTGCTGTTCCGGCTCAACAAGCGACGATGTTAAGAGTTCATCCACAGAGTGTTTGTCTATTTTGTTGAAATTTTCGTACAGTTGTTCCCAGCCATCGACCTTGTTTACGGCGTCATTTTTAAAGGGATTGAAATTTTCGTTTACCGAAATTGTGGGAGCGGTTATTTTTGTATTACTGTCGATTACAGGAATATTCGGCGCGTCCTCCATATCGAAAATTATCGACGGAGCGACGGCGTATTTCGACAGCGCTTCCCTGACCACTGCATGAACAATTTGCCAGATAGCAGTTTCATCGGCAAATTTCACCTCCGTTTTTTGAGGATGAATATTGACGTCGATATTTGCGGGATTAATTTCAAATAACAGAAAATAAGAAGGATGCATATCGGGCGGCAACAATTGTTCGTAGGCTTTTATCACCGCTTTTTGAAAATAATGGCTGCGGAAAAACCGTTTATTTACAAACAAAAACTGCTCGCCCTGTGTTTTTTTCGCCTTGTCGGGCTTGCCCACAACGCCATGAATGTTTATCATCGACGTTTCAACTTGAACATCGATTAGCGAGGCGGAAATATTTTTCCCGAACAGCCCCGCAAGTCGCTGTTTCAGATTGCTTTTGGGCAAATTGTAGATTGTTGTTCCGTTGTTGATAAAATTAAATTCCACATTCAGATTGCAGATTGCAACCCGTTGCATTTCATTGATTATCTGTTTCAATTCTGCCGCGTCTGTTCTGAGGAATTTTCTGCGTGCGGGGATATTGAAAAAAAGATTTTTGACTGAAAAAACCGAACCGGAAGGACATTGAACAGGCTCACTTGCAGTAACTTTAGAGGCGGCAATCAACAATCGGACGCCTAATTCCTCGTCGTGGAGTTTGGTTTTCAATTCCACTTCGGCAACTGCGGCAATCGAAGCCAGCGCCTCGCCACGAAATCCAAAGGTAATAAGATGTTCAAGATCATCTATTTCAGTGATTTTGGAAGTAGCATGACGTTCAAAAGCCATTCGCGCGTCTCTGTCCGACATACCGTGTCCATTGTCCTTCACCTGAATAAGCGTTTTTCCGGCATCTTTTATTACCAGAGTTACTTGCGTTGCTCCTGCATCAATAGCGTTCTCCACCAACTCTTTAACCACCGATGCGGGTCGCTGAACAACTTCGCCAGCTGCAATCTGGTTTGCCACGCTGTCGGGCAATAATTTTATCATATTTTTTTACTGATTTATTTATGCGATAATATATTAATAATGAAAACAGTATCCTTTTACTCTATTATCTCGATTTGTTGCTGTTTTATTTTATTCTGTTCATTTTCGACAAAAAGCCACGGGAAAATTTTGAGCAAAAACACAAATATTACAACAAAGAGCAGGACGCTGACAATCATAATCAACGACCTGATTTTCATCATTCCTTTCGTTCCCGATTTTGATTTTCGCGTGCGGTCGAACTCCCGTCGGAAACTGCCTCTGATGTTTGGCACGTATGGTTTTCCGTCGGAGGAGCTGCCGGTTGCGCCCATTTCTTCCTGAATGCGTTTCAGGCGGGCTTCGCGTTCTTCCTTTTCAGGATTCCAGTATCGCGGAATATATTCAAAACGTTTGTGTTCCGGTATTTTAAAAAAAGAAAATCTTAGAGCCATAATTCAAGTTTTATTTATTATGTATGTTTAGCCACATCAATCATCATATCTCTGAAACAAACGGAGTTGCATCGCCGAAACCGAGTACAGCATCAGTTCCGACGATTGCTTCTCCTTTTTATTACAAATACTTCCGGTTTAATTATTTTCCGGACGCAGTTTTCTGACAACAGCGCCTGTGCGCCACATCTCGCTCTCGCGCAGGGCTTTCAACTCTTCTTCGAGTTTTTCCCGATAATCCGTTTTGGAATTGCTGTCGATTGAACGTTGAGCCTCGTTGCCGCTGGCTACCTCCTTGTAAAGACGCTCAAACACAGGCTTTGTAGCGTCGTGGAAGGGCGTCATCCAGTCGAGAGCGCCGCGTTGCGCGGTGGTCGAACAATTGGCATACATCCAGTCCATGCCATTTTCGGCAAAGAGTGGCATAAGCGACTGTGTGAGTTCTTCGACGGTTTCGTTGAAGGCCTCCGAAGGAGTGTGTCCGTTTTCACGAAGCACCTCATATTGAGCCAAAAGCAGCCCCTGAATTGCGCCCATCAGCGTTCCGCGTTCGCCGGTGAGGTCGGAATAGACTTCGCGCTTGAAATCTGTTTCAAACAGATAGCCCGAACCTACGCCAATGCCCAATGCCACAGCCCTTTCAAAGGCTTTGCCCGTTGCATCCTGAAAAATTGCATAACTCGAATTCAGACCTCTGCCTTCGAGAAACATGCGTCGGAGCGAAGTTCCTGAACCTTTGGGCGCTACAAGAATAACGTCGATATCGGCAGGCGGCACAATACCCGTCCGTTCCTTGTAGGTGATGCCAAAACCGTGCGAAAAATAGAGCGCCTTTCCGGCTGTAAGATAAGGTTTTACCCTGTTCCATACTTCTATTTGAGCCGCATCGGACAGCAGATACTGCACAATGCTTGCCCGTTGGCAGGCTTCTTCGATTTCAAACAGGGTTTCGCCCGGCGTCCAGCCGTCGGCGATTGCTTTGTCCCAGGTTTTGCCGCCTTTGCGCTGTCCAACAATGACATTGAAGCCATTGTCGCGCAGATTGAGCGACTGACCGGGTCCCTGTACTCCGTAACCGATAACTGCAATTACGTCATTTTTCAGTACTTCTTTTGCTTTGGACAGGGGAAATTCTTCGCGGGTGATTACTTTTTCCTCCACTCCGCCAAAATTCATTATTGCCATAATTTAAAAATGATTTATATTGATTATTAAAAACTTTCTTTTACAACGAGTTCATCGATACATTTACGCACAAAATGGCGTGGATTGGGTTCGTAGCCTTCGGCGTATCCCACAATCAGAAGATTCACAGGTTCAAACTCTTGTGGAATATTAAATTCTTTCACAAGGGTGGCGCAGTTGAAATTGCACACCCAAACACTGCCCAGACCGAGTTCGGTAGCCGCAAGCATCATGTGGTCGGTAATTATGCTGGCGTCGATATCGGCGGTGCTGCGCTGGTCGGCGGCGCGTTTCCAACAGGCTCTATCATTGGCACATACAACGATTGCCAGCGGAGCGCCGTAAGTTTTTGCCGCTGTTCCGAGTTTTGCGAGTCCAGCCTCGCTTTCAACCACTATCAGTTTGACCGGTTGATTATTACATGCTGTGGGAGCAAGTTGTGCTGCCTGAAGAATTTTTTGCAGTTTGTCCTGTTCCACTTTTTTGTCCGTATATTGTCTAACGGAATATCTTTGAGCCACTAAATTTAAAAAATCCATATTTAAAATATTTTCGCGCAAAAGTAATCAAAATTTTTCATATCCAATGGATGAATTATAAAAATATCTCAATAACAGACAGTTGAAAATGCGAAAATGAGAGCATATTTGCTTGAAAAGAAGATTGAGATGTTATTTTTGTTGGAGCAAATTGTCGCTTTGAGACAAGGGCTTTTCTGTATCGAAAAAAATATTAGACAATTCCCCAAAAAGTATTACCTTTGCACTTGATTTTACGGTATAAAAAATAATATAAACAGTTAAAGGATACTTAATAACAGCATTATGGGAAAGATTAGATTCAAAGATACGGTTAGCAAATACGACCAGATAATGGCGGAACTCAAGCGCCGGAAATATTCGCCGGTTTATCTGCTGACGGGCGAGGAAACGCTGCATATCGACGCCGTTTCGGACTATATCGCCGAAAATGTGCTCGAAGCACAGGACAGGGCTTTCAACCAGATTGTGCTTTATGGCAAAGATACTGACGTTAATTCGATTATATTTGCCGTCTCCCGTCCCCCGATGATGGCTAAGTATCAGGTGGTGATTGTGAAGGAGGCGCAGCATCTGAAACTCGACGCCGCCGGGCAGGAAAAACTGCTCAAATATATGAAGCATCCGCTCGACACAACCATTCTGGTTATCTGCATGAAAGGCGCAAAACATATCGACAGGCGTTCTAAACTGTATCTCGAAATAAAGGAGCGCGGAACAATTCTCGAAACCGTCAATCCTTACGACAACGAAATTCCCGGATGGATTAGTAATCATCTGAAACAGAAAGGCGCAAGCATCGACAGCGCGGCTACCGCCATTCTTGCCGAACATCTGGGCAACGATTTGAACAAGATTGTTGGCGAACTTGATAAACTGTTTATTCTGCTGCCCGAAAACAGCAAAACCGTTACCGTTGCCGATATCGAGAAAAACATCGGTATCAACAAGGACTATAATGTTTTTGAACTTGGCAAGGCTGTGTTTACAAAAAATGTAGTGAAGGCAAACCGCATTATCCGCTATTTTGGCGACAACCCAAACGCCAACCCTATGGTTGTGGTAATATCGTCGCTTTTTACACAGTTTTTAAAACTGTTTAAATATCAGATTATAAAGCAACAAAGCCCCGCAATCTCAGCCTTCGATATGGCAAAGGCAACCGGCGTCGAACCCTTTTTTCTGCGCGAATACGACGCGGCGGCAGCGCTGTATACCCCTGTAAAAGTGATGCATGTGATAGCCCTGCTGCGCGAATACGACATGAAAAGCAAGGGCTGGAACGACGCCGGTACGCCCGACCACGAACTGATGAAAGAACTTGTATTTAAAATCATGCATTGACCGGTTCAAAAAAAATTGGGGTGCGATAATGCCAATACAATATTCTTATTTTACTGCTTTTGCAAAATATTTTACACAGTAAATTTACTGACAATGAAAATTTTGATTATAGAAGACGAATATGCGCTGTTGAAAACTATGGAGGAGTTTCTGTTGGCGGAAAAATATCTTGTCGAAAAGGCTGCCGACTACCGTTCTGCAATAGAAAAGGTTATGATTTATAACTACGACTGTATTTTGCTGGACATTTCGCTGCCCGGCGGCAGCGGACTGCAAATTCTTCGCGAAATGAAAAAGGAAAATAAAACCGGTAATATCATTATTATATCGGCAAAAAACTCGCTCGACGATAAAATTGCCGGATTGGATTTGGGCGCCGACGACTATCTCACCAAACCATTCCACCTGACCGAATTACATGCGCGGATTAAAGCCGTTGTGCGACGTAAACAACAGGACGGTAAACAAACTGTGTCGTTGGGAAATACTTCGGTGGATTTTGTTCTGCGTCAAGTTTTTATTGACGACAATCCGCTTAAACTGAACCGGAAAGAATTTGACATGTTTGTTTTTTTCGTAAACAACAAAAATCGTCTGATTACCAAAGACGTTTTGGCTGAACACGTTTGGGGCGACAATATAGACCTTGCCGATAATTTTGATTTTGTGTATTCGCAGGTGAAAAACCTGCGCAGAAAACTGAAAGAAGGCGGCTCGGATACCGTAATCGAAAATATCTACGGAATTGGTTATAAACTGATTGTATGAAACTTATCAATTTTCTGATACTCCGCATAACGCTGTTCTTTACAGTGGTGATGCTATTCTGGTCGGCAATCTATTTTCTGTTGCAGATGAACGAAATACACGACGGAAACGACGAAGGACTCACCAACCTCAAACAGGAATTTATTGCCAAAGCGAACACCGTACCCGGCTTTGTTGAAAATCTCACAAACAATGCTCCTCTTAACCTTATTATTAAGGAAATTACGCAGCAGGAAGCCGAAATTATTATCGAAAACTTTACAAGCACAAAAGTCTATTTTGCCACCGAACTCGAAAAAGAAGAAGTGCGCATGCTCGCCACCGCTTTCCGATGTGAGCAAAACGGGCGATACTATCAGTTACAGTGCTTTACCTCGACTGTTGAAAGCGACGATTTGATAAAAAACATGCTCTATCTTTTGCTTGGGCTTTGGGCGGCGCTGGGGCTGACGCTTGTTTTTGTGGGAAAAATTGTTATTGCAAAAGCTAACCGACCGTTCTACCATTTGTTGGACGAACTGAAAAAGTTTCGGTTGAACAGCAGTAGAATGATTGATTTGCCCGCAACAAAAATCGAGGAATATATGCAATTGAACAAGTCGGTGCAACATCTGCTCGAAAACAATATCAATATTTTTACCGAACAGAAACAGTTTATCGAAAACACTTCGCACGAGCTGCAAACCCCGCTGGCGGCGGTCATTGCCAAAATCGACGTCCTGATAGAAAAACATCAGAATAACAGGGAGTATGTAGAAGAAATTGCAAGCATACTCAGCATTTTGAAACGAATGAAACGGCTGAACAACGCTCTGCTCCTGCTTTCCAAAATAAAAAACCGGCAATTTACCGAAACTTCGACCGTTGATTTGCGCCGCATGATGAACGTGGTTATTGATGATTTTAAGGAATTTGCAGCATACAAACAAATTATCGTCGAAACGGAAGGCGACGCCACTCCCGCCACGCCGTTGAACGTGCAAATGAATGAAGATTTGGCGCATATTCTCTTTACCAATCTTGTGAAAAACGCCATTGCACACAACTATCGAAACGGGAAAATCGTTGTCCGCCATGCGCATAACAGCATTGCGATAGCCAACAGCGGACAGGAGGCGGCAACAAACGTTTTCGACCGTTATCAAAGCCGGACATCGTCGGGGCTGGGGCTCTCAATTGTGAAATCCATTGTCGATATGTATGGTATAAATATATCGTACAAGTTTGAAAACGGTATGCATGTCTTTGAAATAGTGATTAATGATTAATGATTAGTGATTAATGATTAGTGCCTGCGGCGGCTGTCTGAACTGTGATTTTAAGGTGATTTGATTGATTTTTGTGATTGTTTGGCTCGACGGTGTTTCGCAGTTGTGCATCGCAATGTAGAGACGTTGCATGCAACGTCTCTACGGCGGAGATGTAGGGTGATTTAAATGATTTGTGTGATTTATTTGCGGCAATGTAGGGGCAGGGCGCGCCCTGCCCGTTGTTCGGACGAGGCTGTGCCTCGTCCGGTTTATCTTGGCAGGCTGCGCCTGCCAACAAAGATGCAAATACAGGCACAGCCTGCGGGGATAGAGCGGACCAGGTAAAACCTTGTCCGAACAAGGGTGATTTTATTGATTTTTGTGATTGTTTGCGGCGATGTAGAGACGCACGGCGTGCGTCTCTGCGAAGAATGTTTGCGGCGGCGTTGTGCGTCGCAATGTAGAGACGGGACGCGCCCCGTCTCTACGGTGTTTGCCGGTCAAGAGATTGCGACGGAGCAAATCGTCCCGTAGGGACGGAATGTTGGTAGAAAACGCAAGCCCCGCCTCGTATGATATTGTTTTCGCGCGTCAAGTGTAACGTTTCGCGCGTCAAGTGTAACGTTTCGCGCGTCAAGTGTAAAGTTTCGCGCGTCAAGTGTAACGTTTCGCGCCTCAAGTGTAACGTTTCGCACGTCAAGTGTAAGGTTTCGCACGTCAAGTGTAACGTTTCGCGCGTCAAGTGTAACGTTTCGCACGTCAAGTGTAACGTTTCGCACGTCAAGTGTAACGTTTCGCGCGTCAAGTGTGACGTTTCGCACGTCTAGTGTAACGTTTCGCGCGTCAAGTGTAACGTTTCGCGCGTCAAGTGTAACGTTTCGCGCGTCAAGTGTACTCTTTAGAATGACAATCACAAAAATCAATCAAATCAGGCTAAATCTTTTTTGAGGTGCTATGAAAAAAATTTTATAGGAAAAAATGCCTGCGGCGGTTGTCTGAAC
Source organism: Prevotellaceae bacterium (assembly GCA_031279695.1). Lineage (GTDB taxonomy): Bacteria > Bacteroidota > Bacteroidia > Bacteroidales > UBA932 > JAIRLF01. Next base: position 26,310 of record JAITIA010000113.1, read on the forward strand.
CATGATTTTCTTGATTTTCTTGATTGGCATGATTTGTTTGCGGCGCCAAGTCCCGCAGGGACTGCACATTATTAACCGGTGGCTTTAGCCTCCGGACTCATGCACCACGCACGCCCAAGTCCCGCAGGGACTGCACATTATAA
>JAITIA010000164.1 GCA_031279695.1 Prevotellaceae bacterium
ACAGGCGGTGGAACTCCATACGGAGTTCCATATTGCGGGGGCATATTAATATTCTATTGATATGCAACTCCTAACGGAGTATTTGTTTCAACAATATTATTTTAAACTATAGCCTATAGAAAATAAATGTAACTGTTTGATTCAATATAATTATGCTGTCTCAAGCATATACGTTTTGCCCTGTCGAGAACATCAAACTGATTGGTCTTCTGTTCTGTAAGTTCTGTTTCAGGAACAATATCCGAATTTCGTACCCAATCCTTATGATAGAGCGATATATATGGTTTTACGCCATCTTTGTCGATACTCATGATTGTGTTCATAAACTGTGCTGTAAATCTTTGCGAATCATTCAGTTTGCCAAAAAGAAAATTGCTGGGCGTAAACCAGCTTCTGTTCCAGCCACAATTATATGTATTGGCGTCGAGATATTCCTGTTTTTTGCCCGTTTCGACATCCATTTCGAGCAACAAATTTCCGGGCAAATTTGAATCGTAAGGCACAATTGCTGTATATAATTTATTGTTGATTAATGAAATATAGCAACAATTTGCCTTTTGAACGTCAAAATTCAACGATTTGATGAATTTACCATCATCAAAATTGTATTTCAGAACTTTACCGGAGGCATCAAGCAGATAAATTTCCCGCTTTTTTGTATCAAGACAGAAATCCTGCAAATAGTTGTATTCGCCCGGACCCTGACCTTGAGAGCCAATTTGCCTGACAAATTTGCCCTCTTTGTTATAAATAAACATTTTTTTTGCTTTGTATTTGTCCATTATAAATAAATAATTTTCAAATACTTGCAATTCGTCAATATTTCCGATAACTGCATATTCGTCATCGTCAAGAATAATTGTGCGGACATTTTTGAACATTGCAGACCCTAAAAAGGGCGCATCTTTTTTCTCTATACTGTCGAGATTGATTTTATACTGAGCATCAGCATCCTGCAAACGTGGTTTTGTTTCCGTGCAGGAAACAGTCAATAAAAGGATAAACAAATAAGCACAGTTTTTCATTACAATACATTTTATAACTAATTTTTCATATTTGGCAATTCCAACCCGTAGCCGTATTTTTTGTCGGCAGCCAGAAGTTTGTATGCCAGAAAAACCGACACAATTCCGCAGACAACCAGCATCAATATTGGAATGGTGTAGTTGTAAACGGCGTTGCCGGCTTTGATTTCGCTCAGACTGTCGCTGTTCACAAGGTCGAGCACCGCGCCTATTCCCCAGAAAAATGCGCCTAAACCCCAGTTTTGAACGGTAAACATTGTGGCATAGGCTGTTCCAAGTCTGTTTTCGGGAACAATTTTGGCAACCGAGGGCCACATTGCTGCCGGAACTAAGGAAAATGCCACGCCAAGCGAGAGCAAGCCAAAATATCCGAGAATCACATTGTTGAACACCGAAAGCGCCAGATGTGAACATATCAGCAGCGCCGAGCCAAGAATCATGAGCGAAGCCGCTTTACCACGCTTATCGACAAAACTGCCGAAAACAGGGGTGAAGATTATCGTTCCCAATGGAATAAGCGAAGCGGTTTTCGGTCCGTTGGTCAGCCACACTGCCAGCACATCTTTCAGTAAATAGATGTATCCTGCAAATAATATGAGTATTACGCATCTTCCCGACAGTCGCGCCGCCGAAGTTTTCAGCCTTGGCGGGACGGTCGAAAAACATATTGCAAAAATAAACAGACCAAGAAAAACCAGTGCATTGCCCAAAGCCGCGTTGCCGCCGATTATAACTGCTGCATTGTCAGGTAGTTTTGATGTAAATCCGAATTTATGAACCAGCAGGTCGGAGGCGTACTGGATGAAAGGAAAAACTGCTGCATAGAAAACAACGCACAGCAGAGTTATGTATATAAATGCCTGATTTTTCAGAAGTTTCAGCAAGTCGGAGACCTTGAATTTTTCCTCGTCCGATTCTTGCCCACTCATTGCGGTCTGTCGGTCGAGCCGAATATCGAAAAACATGTATATTACAAACATTATCAGGGCTATTCCCAGCAACGAGGCGGCAAAGCCAACGGAGGTCGATACGCTGCCGGCGGATGCAATGTCGGGCGACACGGCTATGCCCATTGCCGTGCCCAAGCGTCCGAATCCGACGTTAATTGCCATGGCGAGAGCAATTTCGTATCCTTTAAACCATTTGACAATCGTTCGGGAGGCAACAACGCAGACAACTTCCAGCCCCGAGCCGAAAATCATTCGTCCCAAGCCCATTGTCCATATTTTTGTTGTCGCGTCCGAGCCGAAAACATTGACAGCGCCAAGATAGACCAGCAAGGCGCCGATTACTGCCAGACTGCCGAACAGAATTCCTGCCGGACGGATACCCCACTTGTCGAGAATAATTCCGCCTACAATAATCATTCCCACCATGTTGGCAAAAGTTGTGAAGCCAATTATTCGCCCATACTGTTCGCTGTCGAAACCGTATTCGACGGATAAAAGTTCCTTAATTCCGCCCATAAAGTCCTGAAACCAGTATGTGGCAAAAGTCAGTCCGCTGAGAATAATCAGGGCGAACCATCGCATTAAAACGCTGTCGCGCAAGGTTTTTTGTGTATTCATCTTTTTATTTATTTATTTGTTTAATGATTAAATATTCGATTGTTTATGAAGATTTTGGGTGGTTGAAGATTTTGAATTTCGCAAGTTTCATTTTTTGCAGGCGATATGCAACAGCCACGCCCACAACGCCAAAGCCATATTTGACGCTTCGGCGGAAATTTATTGACGAGGCTTCGCGGAAATATTTTGTTGGACAACTGATTTCGCCAATATTGTAGCCGGCAAAGAATATTTGAGCCAGCATTTGATTGTCGAAAACAAAGTCGTCGGAATTTTCGTTGAAGTTTATCTTGTGCAAAACGTTTCGGGTAAAAGCTCTGTAACCGGTGTGGTATTCGCTGAGTTTCTGCGCCATCACAAGATTTTGGAACAGGGTCAGCGCTCTGTTGGCGTAGTATTTGTAGCGCGGCATACCGCCCGATATTGCGCCTCTGCCAAGAATACGGGATGCAACAACAACTTCGTAAAGTCCGTTTGCCATCATATAACAGACTGACTGCAAGAGCAATGGTGTATATTGATAATCAGGATGCAGCATCACAACAATATCCGACCCGATTTCCAGAGCCTTGTTGTAGCAAGTTTTCTGATTGCCTCCATATCCCTTATTTTTACTGTGTTGTATAACATGCTCTATGCCAAGTTTGCGGGCAAGTTCGGTTGTCGAGTCAATACTCGCATCATCCACAAGTATTATATTATCAACAATATCCATTGGAATTTCGGCATAAGTCCGTTCCAGAGTTTTTTCCGCATTATATGCCGGCATTACGACAGTTATAATTTTTCCGTTAATCATTTATCGTTTTAAAAATTGCCGCAAAGTTATTGATTTTTTCTGAAATACGATATTAAAAATCGCAAATAACTTAAAATTATTGATTTAAAAGTGTAGATTTTTTTAAATAACTGTTATTATGTGTTGCTGCAAGGCAAAAACAGGCTTTAGGGAACTTCTAATAATTAGTGTCTGTCCGGAAAGTCGGTCAAAAGGGGCTGAGCCGCAAAGTCCCGCAGGGATAGCACATTAAATCAATGATTTTCACATTCCGTCCCTAACGGGACGGTTATCGCTGACGGGACACCTGTTTTCTACCAACAATTCCGTCCCTGACGGGACGAGGCGTACATTCGACTTATAGCCAATGCCCGATTTTTTCACAACAGACACATTTATTTCGCAATCTCCACCTTCACGCCTTTTGGCGCTTTGACTTCGGTTTTAATTTTTCCGTCAGAGCCTTTACGGTGAGAGATATGTACCACTCCCTGAGGCGTTGGGAACGAGCCTTCGACCCATTCAAGAGTGTCGAGATGAGGTTCGATTCTCAAAATTTTGCAGCCGGGTGCAATTGGTTTTACGCCAAGCACATGTTCTGTGAGCCAAGCCGTTGGACCCGACGCCCAGCCATGACAGAGACTATGTCGAAGATTTTTGTAACAATAGTCGCCAAAATCGGCATGAATATCTTTTTTACCTTCGGGCACAAGTTCGTCAATACCAGCGGCATTCTCCATCCATTCGATATTAAAATCTTCCCAAAACGTTGTGGCTCCCATGTCGAGCATTCCGCCCCAATATTTGCGAATATTGTCCATTGCTCCGCTATAATTTCCTGCTTTAGCCTGTGCCTGAAGCATATAGTATCCATAAAAAGTTGAAAAATTGCGTGCTCCGCCAACGGAAATCACCTCTTCGTCAGCCTTTTTGGCGGGCATCATATCGATAAGAGCAAGCAGAGCCGCCGCCTGTTTCAGTTGATTGTGGGGCGAATTTTGCGTTTTCATTTTAGCAAGCATAGAGGCGCATTTTTCTGCTTTTGCAGCGTCGCCAAGCGCTGTACACAGTTCATTTCCTGCATGAAAAGCCATTGCCATCAAAGCCTGCAAACCTGCGTTTACGCCTGCTGTGTTGGCGCTGGAGGGCCAGTCGAGAAAACGTCCGCCGCCTTCGAGTTTTTCCCGTCCCGAATTATCTACTTTAGTAAACAGAATATCAAGCAGTTTGAAAAGATATTCTTGCTGTTCTTTCAAATAGGAAAGATTTCCCTGATAGAGATACCAGTCGCGGTGAATAATAATCCACCACAGTGAATATGAGCACATTCCGTTCATCCAACCGGGAAGCGGCGTAATATCGCGTGCAAGGTCGAGACTCTTGGGAATGACCTCGTTGTATCCGAAAACGGAACTAACGGTCATCACTTCGGGGTGCAGGTCGCCAAGCCAGACGAGCCGGTCGCGTTTAATTCCGTCCCAGATATATTCCTGCATGTTGAGGTGGACGGTGTAAGCGCCTGTCATCCAGATATTATTCAAACGTTCGTCGTTGCTGCGAAACGAGCCGAGATAAGGAATATCGCGATAAATAAATATGGCGTTAATTTCTTTGATCGAGATTTTTACGTTTGGGTCAAGCAGGTCGATACGGGCAAAACGGAAGCCGCTGTTGCCTGCTTCTGCCACGCCAAGCCAGGGCAAGTGCATGGTAAAATCGCGCATTGCGTGGTCGTTGCCAACGTTTTTCGTGCCGGCGTCGGTCATTGCTTCGGACACGGATTCGCCAAAGCGCACCCGTATTTTCACCGGTCGATTTGCTCCGCTGCTTCCGGTAACAATTTGCAGACCTCCATGTATTTCCCGCCCAAAATCGATAAGAAGAGAGGGAAATTCGTTCTCGGAACTGCGCATCGTACACGATGAAACGTTAGCCAGAACGCTTTGTCCGTTGTTGCCTGTGGCGAGCAGTTTTTCCGAATTTTTTATCAACTCTCCGTTGCCATCGTATTTCCAAACTATACGTTGCGGCGCAATATATGTTCGCGCCCGACTGTCGTTGAATGTTTTACCTGAATATTCTTTGCCAAAAACAGGGGGCAAATTTTGCGCCTGAGCATTCAATGCACACAGCATCAAAATAAAAATCACTGTATTAATTCTTTTCATAATAATATCGATATATTTGTTTTACAATTTATTCTTACTTCTTAATTCTTAATTCTCACTTCACGTTTTTTGTCAGAGTGATAAAATTTGTTGATATTTTTTGCCCGCCAACCATTACCGAAGGGCGGATGCGGAGACTGATATTTGACGAGCTATCGCCCATGTTTAACAGGCTGTTAACAAATTTTAGAATATTGTCTTTCGATTCGTTTTTAAACAGCGCCAACAGGTCGGTTTGGACAATGAAGGGGATTACCGTTTCGCCGCCGTTTGCCGGAATGGAGACCTTGTCGTTCAGCGTTCCCGACAGTATATTCGAGGAATTGAGGTCGATAGCCCAGTCCAAGCCAGCAATTTGCGCCGCCGAAGCATTGGGATTGACTGCTTTAACATTGACAGTGAACGACATGGGGAGGCTGCCCGACATTATGCCGGCTGTAAGTTTCAACAAGGATGCGGCGTTGAGATTTTGTACATTGCTGATATTGTTTAGATTAATGCCTGCTACGCCCGGATTGCTCAATCCTGCATATTCGTATTTGCAGTTCACAAAGGATGCAACCCCGCTCAGTACATCACACGAAAGCATTGACAGACAACAGAATGCCGCCAATAACAGGTTGCAGGATTTTTTTATTGCTTTTCCTGCGAAGCCAAAATAATGTTTTGTATTCATAAAATAATGATTTTTAATTTCTTATATTTATTTTTAAACTTTCAATTTAAACAGTGAATATGCAAGTTTTCGGGCAACGCCTTCGGGCTTGGTGTATGTTATGGTCGAAGGCTCGATAATTGCCGAGCCCCAATCGGTTGTTACATAATATTTCAGGCAGTTTTTGCCGTTAATTTTTTCAAAATGCAGATTGATTGTGGGAATATTGTTTTCGGGAGTGCCGGTAAAATCGATGTTGAATGATTTTAAATCGTCCATAATACGGCCAGAAATCTCATTATCAGCGGTTTCTATTTTCAGGTTGAATTTCATTTTTACATTGCTGAAAGGCATCAATTGCGGATATGTGCTGTAAAATCGCAGTCGGAATTTATCGGATTTTGTATATTCTTTTTCCGACTCGTTTGCCAGAGTCAGCGCTTCGTAAAGGCGTGCCTGATAGAGTTTTTCAAATTCTTTGTCAGGATTATTCTGTGCAACAAGTTCGTCGAATATTTTGAGTGCATTTTTGGTATCGCCTCTTTCGAGATGGAGTTTTCCGCAGAACAGGCTGAAATATTTGCGGATATTTTTCCGCTCGTCGGTTTCTGCCTGTCGCGAAAATTCTTTGATAAAGAATTTTCGTCCGTAATCCTTAATTGCCTGATATATTTCGTCGAACGAAATGGTTGCTTCTGAGGCAAAAAGCCGGTAATAAACTTCGGCGCGTTCGGGATTAATCGACAGTTGGTTGAATATCAGTAATTTCATCAGATACTGTTCCAGTTTCAATTCTGCCAGTTGTTTCAATTTTGAAGGCGAAAGCCAGTAATATTTGTCTTCAAAATAGATTGCTGCTTCGCGACGTTGCAGCACAATATATCTAAGCACGCTATGGCTGAACATGTAAAGGTTTTGCCCCCAAGTTGTTCCGATGTGCACGTCGTTAAATTTTGCGGCTTTGTTGATACAAATCATGCTTGAATCGAGCTGCCCGCAGTACATCAGCGCCCTTGCCAACCCGATATTGTACCAGCCCCAACCCGGTCGAACGCCTGTTTCTCTGATATATTGCGACAGTTCTGCGACGCTTTCTTGCGGCGTGGCACGCATTGCGTCGAGCATGCTTGTGTAATAAACCGATTCGTTGAGCCCGTATCGTCGTGAGGTATAGAGCTGTGAATAGCGAAAATAGTTGTGAGCGTCGTCAAATTCGCCATTAACGAAACAGAATATTGCATAGTTATTATAAGGAAAAAATACCCTGTAAGGGCGCATATAATTGAAATACATGGCTGCCGAGTCGGATTTATGCAAATAACTGTAAACGATGGCAAGATAATGGTATGCACTTAATTTTGAGCCGATTATATAGAGTGGATTTATGATTTTTTCGTTTTTCGCAGCATTTTTATCAATGTTTTCAAGATTTTGTCGCAAAAAATACAAAGCAGTCATTTCGTTTTCGTTCACCGAGTTATACAGAAAATCGAAATTTTTTGACGTAAGAAATCTGTTTCGATGATACGTCCATGCAATATAATTGTCAGCGCCCAATTCGTCGTGGCTGAAATTCCACGATTTATATCTGTTAAGCAGCCAAATAACGGAATCGGGACGTTCGACATGGCTGTAACACTCCATCAGTTTGTCCACAATATGCACATAATCTTTGACTTTATCGCCATATTCGGCGTAGGCTTCTTCCGATGAGTATATATCGCGCAGCGCCGTTTTATAGTCGGTTTCAAACAGAGCCATCGCCTGTTTCAGCGGTTTGGCAGCCTGAACATATCCGGCAAGGTCGCCCGCCCGGTCGTAGCGATACAGTCCTTCCAGCATGTAACCCACATAATATGAGGGATCTTTTCTGATAAATTCTTTTGAACGGAGCATAATTTCGTTGGAATTAAAATCTTCGGCGTTCATTTCCTCCCTTCTCAGGTCAATTTCGTATCGTTTGATTGAATTTATCTGAGCCGGAATATCTGTCAGGTATAGTAGGCAAACTATCAGACAGCCAATATGATGCAATAATTTATACATTTGTCGGAGGATACAGATTCAATCGGCTTAACCGTGATATTTCCTTATGAACGATGCTGTGCAAAAGATTGTTGGCTGCATCTCGATTTTTGAATATAAGTCGATGATGCAGAACGGGATGCGCCAGACGGGCAATATCGTCTTCCACAACAAAACTGCGTTTATTGACCAGAGCAAATGCACGCAAACATTTCATAAAAATTATGCCGCTTCGCGGCGAAGCGCCCAGAGCAATGTCCCGATGTTCGCGCGTTGCCTTTATAATATTGTATATCGACGTAACTATTTCATCGTGAACGTATGTTTCGCCGGCTTTGGCGCGAAGTTCAAAGATATCGTTTTCGCTCAGCACGGGTTTGGCGGCGGCAACTTTCCGGTCGATAAACTGGTAATTTTGATAGACTTGTATTTCTTCGTCGCGGTCGATATATCCGAAATTTATTTTCATAAAAAACCGGTCTAACTGCGCGGCAGGCAGCGGATATGTGCCTTCGATTTCTATTGGATTTTGTGTGGCAATCACAAAAAACAGTTTTTCTAACGGATAGGTTGTATTGCCCACAGTTATCTGATTTTCAGCCATACATTCCAGCAGCGCGGACTGTACTTTTGGCGATGCTCTGTTGATTTCGTCGGCAAGCAGAACGTTGCAAAACAGCGCTCCCTGCTTGAAAACAAAGTCTTTGGAAGCATCGTTAAACAGATGCATTCCAACAAGATCCATTGGCAACAAATCGGGCGTAAACTGTATTCGTTTGAAAAGCAGCCCGTTTTCGGCGTCTTTGCTCGAAATGGACTGTGAAAGTGTCTTAGCCATAACTGTTTTGCCTGTTCCCGGATTGTCTTCTATCAGAATATGTCCACCGGCAAGGAGTACGGTCGTAATCAGTTTCAATTCATTGCTTTTGCCCTTGAGCGCCTCTTCGACGCCGGCGAAAAGTATTTCAAGCCGCGACGAATAACTGTTCATCGTAGCCGTGTTGTCTTCCAGAATGTTCTCAAAATGTTGATTTTCTACATTTTGTGTTTCCGTTTTAATGTCTAATTCCTCTTGCATATTATAAATAACACTAACTGTTTTGAAAGTGCAAATTTCGCACTTTTTTTTATCCTGTGCAATTATTTTTTTTAATTGCCTGATTATTTTATCTTTAATCGACCAAAAATTGTCAGATTATCCTGCATCGAAGTTCATCAGTTTGTGTTTTCCGTCATTTTCGTTTTGTTTTTATTTGGCGGTCTCTGCGTGCAAATTTTGCGCTCTTTACCGTAAAATTTTTCGACTGAATTTTTACAGGAACTTTGCAGAACTTTTGCAAAAGATTTTTCCTGCCTTAAAAGAATTTTGTAATAAATATAAATAGTATTACCTTTGCGGCGTAAAAATAGACGAAATTATGTTAAATATCAAAGATTTGCATGTCAGAGTAGAAGGCAAAAACATATTAAATGGCGTCAGTCTCGAAGTTCAAGCCGGCGAAGTTCATGCTATTATGGGACCCAACGGGTCGGGTAAAAGCACGCTGGCGTCCACGCTGGCGGGCAACCCCAAATTTGAAATCACGCAGGGCAGTATCCTGTTTAAGGAGAAGAATTTACTCGACCTGTCGCCCGAAAAGAGAGCCAATGCCGGACTTTTTCTCAGTTTCCAGTATCCGGTCGAAATCCCCGGCGTCAGTATGCCCGCCTTTATGAGGATGGCGCTGAACGAGCGTCGCAACTATCTCGACGAGAAGCCGCTCAATGCCACCGACTTTATGAAACTGATGAAGGAAAAAGCAAAGATTGTGGAAATCGATCCTGCGCTTATCAATCGACCGGTGAACGAAGGCTTTTCGGGCGGCGAGAAAAAACGTAACGAAATATTTCAGATGGCATTGCTCGAACCCGACCTCGCCATTCTCGACGAAACGGACAGCGGACTCGATATCGACGCTCTGCGCATTGTTTCCGAAGGCGTCAATAAACTCCGCTCAAAAGACAATGCCCTGCTGGTGATAACTCATTATCAGCGTCTGCTCGAATATATTGTCCCCGACTTTGTACACGTGCTCTATCAGGGCAAAATAGTGAAATCGGGCGGCAAGGAACTTGCTCTCGAACTCGAAGAAAAAGGATACGACTGGCTGAAAAATTAATAAATACAGATATGGATTTCAAATTAATATGCGATGTGGCGCGAGCCATGGCGCCCAACATCTATGCAGGACAGTTGCGGCAATACAGAAACGATATTGCCGCCAAACTGCAAGCCATAAATCTTGCCGAACACAATCTCGAAAAGTATAAATACACGCCTCTTGCCGATATTTTCGACGGCAAATATGCCTTCGATATTTCGCATTTTCAAGAGCAAATCCACGAGTTTGCTTATTACGGCGTTAAGCCTGAAACCGTCAATGGTCATTATCTTGATTATGACTTTATCAGCGAGCGTCATGGTTATTATCTGGGCAGCATCGGAACGGCGTCTGTACGTAAGAGGTTTCGCCCCGTTGTTCGCAAGTATCTGGGCAAAGTTGCCGACGCCGACGATTTTCCCGCCGTCCTGAGCCTTGCCGCCTCCGTAACGGGAATGTTTGTGTATGTTGCGCCAAATGTAGTCGCTGCAAAACCCTTAGTCATAACCAACTATTACGACGTCAAAAAGCCTTCGCTTGCCATAACCAACAATCTGATAGTGCTTGGCGAAAACAGTCGGGCAGAGGTGATAGTCCGTAACATTGCAAAAAACTCGCCTCCGATACTGTCGAACGTTCTGACAGAAACGGTTATCGGCAAAAATGCCAATCTCGACATTGTTCACATCACACAGGGATCGTCCCATAAAAAAAGCAAAATGGTGTTTACCGACAGTTATTTGCAGGAGGAAAACAGCGTGCTGACACATACAAATCTGACCGCCGGCGGCTCGCTGATTCGTCGCAACATCGAAACGCGGCTCGGAAGAAACTGCGATACCCGTCTGATGGGGCTGACGCTTGCCGCCGAAACGGATCATATCGATAATCATACTTTTATCGATCATGCCATGCCGTCGGCAACCAGCAACCAACTCTATAAAAGCATAGTTTGCAACAATGCCGTCAGCGTGTTCAACGGACGGATACGGGTTTGCGAGGATGCGCAGAACACCGCCGCTTACCAATTGAGTAAAAACATGTTGCTGCACGACGAGGCAAAATGCTACGCCAAACCACAGCTCGAAATTCATGCCGACGATGTGAAATGTTCGCACGGAGCAACCGTTGGACAGATGGACAGGGACGCGCTGTTCTATTTACAGTCGCGCGGTATCGACGTTCGCACGGCACAAAGCCTTATTCTGTCGGGCTTTGTGGGTGAATGCATCAAACATGTGTACAATCTTACAACCAAAGAAATGATTAACGAAATAATAGAAAACTTTATGACAAAACATGTCCGAAACATGTAAATAACACTTGATTATACAGCGATGGCAAAAAAAACGGAAATCAAAAAGGACAACAAGGAACAGAACACGGCAGCAACAATAATCACCGGTTTGCTTTTCTGCGGATTTGGACTGTTTCTGGCAGTATCGATATTTACCTACCTGTTTACATGGAAAAACGCCACCTCCGAAAGCCTGAACACAGGAACAGTGGGCGTTGAGATAGCCAAAGCCATAGTCTGGAAATTTGGCGTCGGAGCGTTGCCCGTGTCGGCAGTGATATTTTTTGTGGGATTTCACATCCTGCGCCGCAGCCGGAAATTCGGTCGATACCTGTTTATCCTGCTTTCGGCAACCGTAATGCTCTCGTTTGTGCCTGCATATCTGCTTCATGGCCTCGAGCCGGCATATCGCACCTGGTTTGGAGCAGGCGCAGGCGGAAGTCTGGGCTATTCCTTTGTGAGTTCGCTGCTTAAAGCAATTGGAGAGGTTGGCTCGCTGCTGTTTTTTATCATTCTGATTACTGCTTACGGACTGTATATTACTCCAAAAACCGCCATCCTGTTAAAATATCTCTGGCAAAAGTCGGTTGCCCTGCTTAAACTGCCGTTCTCGAAAAGCAAAAGGCAACCGCCGTCAGCATCGGAAGCGCAAACTCCGACGGTCGAAACCTCGTCAACCCAATCCGCAGAACAGAACGCCGAAACAGATATTTTTGGCGACGCCCGATATGCCGACGAGCCTGACGACGAGGAGGAAGACGAGGACGAAACCGACGACGAGCCGCGCACTCCCAAACCCCGAATACCGGAATATAACCGTCGATTGGAAATCGAATCGAAAGTGATAGAAGAGAAATATCTTCCAGAGGAAATGCTCACCGGCGAACTCTACGACCCCACCAAAGACCTGTCGGGTTACAAGCGCCCGCCCGTCGATTTGCTCAAAGACTATCCCGTGCTGGGCGACTCAATCGACAGCGCCGAACTTAACCGCAACAAGGACAAGATTGTGGAAATACTCGGTCAGTTCAAAATAAAAGTCGATAAAATCTCCGCCACCGTTGGACCCACCGTAACCCTGTACGAAATTATCCCGCAGGAAGGAATACGCATCGCCCAGATAAAACGTCTGGAAGACGATATCGCTCTGCGCATTGCCGCCATCGGCGTGCGCATCATTGCCCCGATGCCCGGCAAAGGAACGGTCGGCATCGAAGTGCCTAACGAAAAGCCCGACATCGTTTCGATGCGGTCGATAATCAAATCGGCAAAATTTCAGGAATCGAAGTTCGACCTGCCCGTCGTTCTGGGGAAAACCATCTTGGGAGAAGTCTTTGCCTTCGACCTTGCCAAAATGCCCCACCTGCTGGTTGCCGGCGCCACCGGTCAGGGAAAATCCGTAGGGCTGAACGCCATTCTCACCTCGCTGCTCTACAAAAAACATCCCGCTGAACTGAAAATAGTAATGGTCGATCCCAAAAAAGTCGAACTGACGCCATACAATAAAATAGAACGCCATTTTCTTGCCAAACTGCCCGATACCGAAGAGCCTATTATTACCGATACTCAAAAGGTTATCTACACCCTGAAATCGCTCTGCATGGAAATGGACAATCGCTACGACCTGCTGAAAATGGCGGGCGTGCGCAATGTGAAAGAATATAACGACAAATTTGTGAGCCGCAACCTCAACCCGCTGAAAGGACATCGATACCTGCCTTATGTGCTGCTGGTTATCGACGAATTTGCCGACCTGATAATGACCGCCGGCAGAGAAATCGAAGAGCCCATAGCGCGACTGGCACAGCTGGCGCGAGCCATCGGCATCCACCTTGTGATTGCAACCCAACGACCAACAACAAACATTATCACCGGCTTGATTAAAGCCAACTTCCCGGCACGCATCGCCTTCCGCGTAACTTCGATGATCGACTCGCGTACCATTCTCGACACGCCCGGCGCCAACCAGCTGATTGGTCGCGGCGATATGCTGGTATCCACCGGCGCCGAACTTATCCGCGTGCAGTGCGCACTGGTCGAAACACCTGAAATCGACCGCCTGACCGACTTTATCAGCACCCAGCCCGGATACGCCGCCGCTTACGACTTGCCCGAATATGTGGACGAAAAAAGCGCAGAAAAACAGGTCGATATGAAAAATCTTGACGAAATGTTTGAGGACGCCGCCCGTCTCATTGTTCAGAACCAGATGGGCTCAACCTCTCTGATTCAGAGAAAAATGTCGCTGGGATACAACCGTTCGGGAAGAATAATGGATCAGTTGCAGGCAGCAGGAATAGTAGGTCCGGCGGAAGGAAGCAAACCCCGTCAGGTGCTTATCACCGACCTGCAAAGCCTCGAAAAGATATTGGCAGCATTCCGCAAAGGAGATAATTGACAAAATAGGAGAAAAACTGCTTGAAGGAACCATCAAAAAAACAGAAGTTCCATTGTCAAAATAAAAAAATCTTGCTTTGTAAAATACTGATAATCAAAAAAATTAAATATTTGTTGAAAAAAATATTTGTATCCATATAACTATCTGTGTATCAAAGGGTATTAATTTGCAATTAATTAATAATCAAGGTTGAATAAAATTTTGCTAATAAAAAAGTTTGTATTACTTTTGTACCCGATTTCGATCAGGTTTTTATGGGCTTCGGCTCTGTCAAAATCAAAATTTTTTAGAAGTCCATAATTTAATAGTTGTAGATTTTTTAATAAATGTAGAATGATTAAAAGATATTTATATGTTATTTTGTTAGGCTTGTTTGTTGGCTGTAACGAATCGAACAGAACATTTGAAAAAGCCTCGTATATGATTGATCTTAATCTTGATACGCTACAAACAGAAGATACGGTCAAAATATCCGCATTTTTTAAAACTGTTAATACAATTATTCTTGAAGACCATGAATATGCAGTAATTGGTGAAATTCATGCTATTCAAATATTTGAAGACAATATTTTTGTGCTGGACAAATGGAAGGCAAAAAAGTTGTTTGTTTTCGACAAACAAGGTAAATACCTGCGACAAATAGGCGATTATGGACAGGCGCCAGGAGAATATTTGGGAATAAGCGATTTTTGTATTGATATACAAAACAGAGAAATATATTTACTTGACGACAATGGTAAAAAAATTCATAAATACAAAATTGACAATGGTAAATTCATGAAATCAATTCCATTACCAACCGATGTAACATGCCGATATATTGCATATTTTCAGGGTGATTTATATTGCAGTATTCGTCCTTATGATAAAACAAACAACAATTTGTTAATGAAAATTACTGCATCGGGAAAATATGCCGAATATTTAAATGCCGATAAATATAATGCGGGATTTAATCGCTTGTTATCTAACGGGTACAATTTCTTTGTATCTAAAACCGAACAGCCGCGATATGTGGAATTGTTTATGAATACTGTTTTTTCGTTCGATAAGGACACTGTTTATCCGTTTGTTACAGTTATGCACAAAGATTGGGTGCGCAAAGGAGATTTCTTGTCGGAAGAAGAATATATGAAACAACAAATTATCGAACGGTTTGATTTGAGCAGGAAAGGCAGGGCTTTTACCATACGCAATTATTTTGAATGGCAGGATAATATATTTTTTCAGTATTGGCATGGGTTTGGTACTCCTCTTTCTGTTCTGTACAATAAAAAAACAGGCAATATTTGTCAATACAAATACATGAAAAATGATTTGCTGTTTCAAAACAGAACAGACGCAAGGTTTCTGCATGTAAATTCAACGGCTGCCTACGATTATTATGATTCAGAGTGGTTTGCCTCCTATTATATAGCAGAAAACGGACTTATTTCAAATCTTGATTTGTTGCCCAACCTCGACAAACGCGAAGAACTGATAAAGTTGCAGCCGGAACGTTTTATAATATTTGAGTATGTATTTAAATAAATTTATATTATTGGTAGGTTTGACAATTGTTTTTTCCGGCTGTAACAATAGTTTGCATATTGTTTTTCCTGAAAACATGCAAAATCAGATTAATCAAGCCGTTCAAAAATACAATTATTTATTGTTTATATATATTGATGTAAATAAATGTACATCTTGTTCTCTTGATCATTTGACTGCATGGCAAGGATACAAAAAAATACTGGACAAATACAATACGGAAATATTGATTGTATTTCGTGATCCTCGTGAAAATATCATTATTGAAACAATGAAATCCATGAATATGTCGTTTAAATGTATATTCGACAAAACAGGCGAATTTAAGAAAACAAACAGTGTTTTCAGGTATATGGAAAATAATGTTTTTGTGATGGATAAACACAAAAATGTAATTTTCACAGATTTCCCAATAAAAAACGAAGAAACTTGGAATAGATTTATAAAACGGATTAAAGAATAATTAAAGAACAGAAATTCCATTGTCAAAATAAAAAATCTTGCTTTGTAAAACACTGATAATCAAAAAAATTAAATATTTGTTGAAAAAAATATTTGCATTCAGATAACTATCTGTGTATCAAAGGA
>JAITIA010000059.1 GCA_031279695.1 Prevotellaceae bacterium
AAATCACCTTAAAATCACAGTTCAGACAATTCCGCCGCAGGCATTAATCACTAATCATTAATAAAGTGTCGTCCCTGCGGGACTTGCTTGTGCGACGACAGGATGCATCAGCATAAATATAGCACCTCAAAAAAAGATTTGACCGACATTACGGACGGACACTATTTATCTCGCATCCCTAAAAGCGGTTAAAATTACAGCCGAATCATTACAAGCGAATGAGGCGGAATTTTCACCAGACCTTTGTTTACTTTGATATCTTTTTCGACGGGCACAACGCGATTTTCGCTGCCGACGTCGTTATAATCGTCGGTCGAAGTTCCGCTTAAAATCGTCGCCTTCACCTGTTTGGGAGCAGCGCCGCCTGTTATCCCTGCAAAGTCGAGCGAAAGTTCTATTTCTTTGTCGGGATGTTTGTTGGCAACGGCAAGCGTAAAGCGCGTGCGGTCGTCGTTGCAGGTCAGCACGGCGTCGAGTACGGAGGTCGAGCGGTTGTCGTGCGTCAGTGTTTCCGATTGCAGTTCAATGGGCAGCCAGTTCTTTTCCAGCATGTTGGCATACATCGAAAGCACATGGAATGTGGTGCGTTTCACAATTCCTTTGGGATGCACAAACAGTGCGCCGCGCGTATTGACGATTGGCGAAAATCCGCCGATTTCCACATCCTTACAATTCCTGATGCAAGTATTCAGGAAGCAGGCGGAAAAAACGGCGTCCGCCATGGTATAAGTTGCATTGATATCGTTTTTGTCTCTTTCGGGGATACGCGAGTGATTGGCGCCGCCTCCGGGGGAGTTGGGGTGATGCCAGCCTCGCAGGTTCCATTCGTCGTATGCAATTTTGACCTTTCCGCGCAAGCCTGCTTTTTCGAGCACGGCAACGGTTTGTTGTATCGATTTGTCGGGAGCGTCGGTCAGCATCATGCATCGCATGTAGGGGAAAGGCTTGTCCTCTGCATAAAGCGGGTTCCAGTATCCGTGAATGGAGACGTAGTTGAGCCATTCGCCGGCGGTCTGCAAGAGGGGGAGCGTCCATTTCTCGTCGGATAGAGCGGCTGCAAACAGTTTGATATCAGCATCAACAGCCCGCATCATTTTAGCCGATTCTCTAACTAAGGGACCCCATTCGGCAACGGTTTTGGCTCCGATTTCCCAGTGTCCGTAGTTTTCGTTGCCTATACTCCAGTACTTTACGTTGAACGGCTTGTCGTATCCATGCGATTTGCGCATCTGTGCAAACTTGCCGATATTCAGGTTGCAGTATTCCACCCAGTCGCTCATTTCTTCCTGCGTACCTGTTCCTGCATTGGTGCAGATAAAGGGTTCTGCGCCAATGAGCCGGCACCATTTCACAAATTCGGCTGTGCCGAAGGTGTTTGGGTCTTCGACGCTCCACGCCTTGTCGAAAGCCGGTTGGCGATTGTGTCCCACGCCGTCGAGCCAGTGATACGACGACACAAAGCAGCCGCCGGGCCAGCGCACAATCGGGATTTTCAGTTCGCGCAAAGCCTCAACAACGTCCTTGCGGAAGCCGTCGGCGTCGGCAAGCGGCGAGCCGGGCTCAAAAATGCCGCCATAGATTTGACGGTGAAAATGTTCGATAAACTGCCCGAAAATCATTGGGTCGTAAACCTGTTTTTCGGCGTCTTTGTTCACTGTGAGTGAATTTTGTGCGTGCGTTGCAGCCGAAAACAGGCAAATGGCAAGCGCAGTCAATAAATAATTTCTTCTTTTGTTCATAATATTTTAATTTTATTTGAGTGCAAATCTCTGTAAAAAATCAGAAAACGATATACTGTTCGGGGTCTATTGGCGTACCTTTATACCAGAGTTCAAAGTGCAAATGGTGCCCCGAAGTGTATGCGCCCGAATTGCCGACAATGGCAATTGCGTCGCCGGCTTTGACCTTGCTTCCATGTTTTTTGATAAGTTTGGCATTATGTTTATATGTCGAAATGAGATTGTTGGAATGTTGAATTTGAATTACGTTACCCGTTTCCATAGTCCATTCCGCCATAATGATAGTTCCGTCGAGAGTGGCAAGCACCACGTCGTTGGGCACGGAAACGACGTCCACGCCAAAATGATTTTCTGCCACGTTGAATTTCGAGGTTATTGTACCTTTGAGCGGTGCAATGAAATACATGTCCAGCAGTTCGGAACTTTTTGCCCGCAGGCTCATATTGAGATTAAAGAGTTCGTTCTGTTCGATTTGCGCACGAAACAGCGAATCTTCGTTTGAGCGGACGTCGGCAAAAGCGTCGTGGCTGGGATTGATTTCGGGAGTTGACGTTTGGGCAATTCCGGGGACATTGCCCGACACAACTTTCATATAATTATCGATATAGAGATACCATTCGGCAACCACATTTTCCAGCGAATCGATTCGCTGAATATTCTGCTGCATCGTTCGACGTGTTTCGACGCTGGGATAGCCGGGGATAAATTCTCTTATCGGAGTAAAGGCAATCAGTACAGTAGTAAGACAAATAAGAGTAAATACCGAAACCGCCAACGTGATAAGAATTCCGCGCCCGTTGAGGCGAAAATAAAGAATCTGTTCGTAAGTTGTATCGTTGTACACCCCCAGCCGATACCTGTCTCTAATCTTGATTCTCTTTAATTTCCATCTTTTTCCTTTCCTGTTCATTGTACAAAAATATTGCGCAAAAGTAATCAAAATTTTTGAATGGCTAAATCTTTTTTATGAATACCGTACATAATACCTGAATTGATTTATCTCAAGGTTCAACTGTGAATTGTGTGAACAATCCATATAACCCTTATTTTCAAAGGATCCCTTAGTAGAGACGCTATTAATCGCGTCCCGGCACCCTTATTATTTCCTCTGAGAAAATAAGGGCGATTTACCTTGGGTATCAGGGCTCTAATAAGGGCGCTTGGGGAAATAAGGGGTTTGTATCGATAATTTATTAAAAACGGCTAAATCTTTTTTTGAGGTGCTATGAAAAAATTTTATAGAAAAAAATGCTTGCGGCGGACAGGCTGGGACGGAAAGTCCCGCAGGGACTGCACATTATTAACCGGTGGCTTTAGCCTCCGGCAGCGACCTTGCCACGGCTGTTGGGACAAGGTTCTAC
>JAITIA010000107.1 GCA_031279695.1 Prevotellaceae bacterium
TATGTGGCAGCACAGGAAGCCGCCTACACGGATTTTCTTGCAAAATTCGATTCCTACGGTTTCAAAACCCGCACAGACGCCCGTCAAAAATGGCAGGACTTGCAGGACGAAGCAAACCGCAAATTGGAGGAATGCAAGGGAAAAGTAGATGAAAAAGTCAAAAAAGCGAAGTCGAAATTTCCGACAAGTGCCGATGACTTAATGGGTGATGTCATGAAAGGCTTATCTGATCCCCAAAAGTATGTCAAAGAGGCAGGGAAAAAACAAAAAGAATTTGCAAAAAATCAGGAAAAAGCAAACGAATTTAACAACGCTTTGAAAGCGGCGTCCGACAACTGCGAAGCAAAGCAGGCACAAATTGACGAGGCAAAGATTAAAGAAAAAATTCTGACGATTACTCCGGGACAGCCCGACGCCGCTTTGCTGAAACAAATTCTTGTTAATCGACGCATTCTTGAACCGGCAGGCGGATACTTCGGCAACAATTGGGCTTGGACTATCGAATCGGCAGATGAAATCCAAAGTATTACAATCGACAAGGAAGAAAAAGTCGGAAACGCTTACGACATCGATGCTACCCTGATTTTACAGGGAACTGCCGCCCAATATCAATATGAGGCATCCTTGACAATTACCTGCATCCTGCGCCCGCAAGATGACGATTGGAGTGTGGATTTCATAAAAACCCGCGACATTCATATCCTCAAAACAGGCAGGTATGACGAATGTGTAAAAGCAGAACTAAAAAGCGAGACAAACCTGCAATTTACCAATAGTTGCGATGTCAAACTCATCATTGGATGTCAAATTTTGAATAACAACGACGAATGGATTAAATTTTCTATTCGCGTGGAAAGCAATGGCACTGCCAATATAAATTATTATGGCAAAGAGTACAAAATTGATTTTATCGAAAGAAGCAATTAACCCTTTAAATTTCAATAAAAATGGATAATCAACAAGTAAATTTCTGGCTTGCCGTGAATGCGGAAAACTTTGCACCCGAAATGCTTCCGGTTGTTAAAAAAACACTGGAACAGATTGACGACAGTCAATTGATGTACCTGCAAAACGCCTCGTTTCAAAAACCCTCAACAATTTTTCTGATAGCAATATTTCTCGGTTGGGAACGGTTTTTTATGGACGATATAGCGTTGGGAGTAATAAAAGTACTTACCTGCTTCGGTTGTGGAATATGGTGGCTGATTGATATTATTTCGGCAAAAAAACGAGCACAAAAGTTTAATTTTAAACAGTTTCAAAAATTCACCGCTAAATTTTAAACACAATGGATAATCAACAAGTAAATTTCTGGATTAGCGCAAACGCAGGCAATTTTGCACCCGAAGTTCTGCCTGCTGTCAAGCGCAAATTAGAACAAATGGACAATACGCAAATGATGTATCTGAGTAGTGTTTCATTCAAAAAACCTTCGACAATTTTTCTGATTGCAATATTGTTGGGACTGGAACGGTTTTTTCTCGGCGATACAAAGATGGCTGTTTTGAAACTTCTTACCGGCAACGGTTGCTATATTTGGTGGCTGGTTGATATTTTTTCCGCTAAAAAACGAGCGATGGTTTACAATTTCAATCAGTTTCAACAAGCAACCGCAATGGTAAGCGACAGCGGTATGCATGTAGATGCACAACAAAGTCGGAACGTATCAGATTTCGGCACTGAAAACGCAGGACAACAGCATGATGCTGCGCCTGTCAATAACGGGGGCAATAACGGTGAAAGTTATGCTGCGCCACAGAATTTTGATGTGCCGCCTGTAAATCGGCCAAATGAAAATGATGTTGTATCCAACTTGTATGGCAGATTAAAAGGTTTATTCGTAAATCCGCAGTCGGAATACCGTACAATTGCAAAAGAAAATCCCTCTCACACAGCAATACTTACCGGTTATGTGCTGTTTGTGGCGATAATTCCATTTCTGTTTTCGCTCATTACTGGGGTAATTACTTTTGCAGACCTTTTTGGTTACAGTTTCTTTACTGCTATTTGGGCTATTTTCCGTATTATACTGTCTCGTCTGCTGGTATTGTTTGGCGGAATATATCTTACGGCATTGCTTGTCAATTCAATGGCTGAAAAATTTGGCGGAAAGAGCAATTTCAACCGTGCTTTTGCACTTGTTGCTTATGCTTATACGCCAATGTTTCTTGCAGGAATTTTTAACGTTTGGAGTAGTTTATCGTGGTTAATTCCGACAGTTGGCGTATATGGTTTATATCTGCTTGTTGCCGGTTTGCGCCCGATGATGCAACCTTCAAACGAAAAGGCGGATGCTTATTCGTCAGTTTCTTTTGTGATTGCGGCAGCTGTATATGCTGTTCTGTGGAAAGTTGTGCCATTGATAGTTTACGGATATTAAATAAAAGTAAAAAAAATGTATTTGATATTATTGCGCGTGGCTGCGCCTGTGAAAATTTTGTTACTCGCAGCATTGCCTGTTTGCCTCTATTTTATTCCTGTCGATAAAATGAACGAAGAGCATACCATTTGCCTGTTCAAAAACCTGACGGGACACGAATGTTGGGGCTGTGGCATAACACGCGCAACAATATCTGCAATACAATTCGATTTTACAGCGGCATTTCAATACAACAAACTGATTGTCGCAGTTTTTCCTTTGCTTGTTTATGTGTGGGGGAAAACGATTTTTAAAATTTTAAACAAAAA
>JAITIA010000171.1 GCA_031279695.1 Prevotellaceae bacterium
GCACGAAAAAATGGCTGCGCCGCACGAAAAAATGGCTGCGCCGCACGAAAAAATGGCTGCGTAATCCAAAGTCCCGCAGGGACGGAACTTTATTAACCGGTGGCTTTAGCCTCCGGCAGCGACCCCGCCACGGCTGTTGGGACAAGGTTCTACCTTGTCCACTCTATCTACGCAGGCTGCGCCTGCATTTGCACCTTTGTTGGCAGGCGCAGCCTGCCAAGATAAACCGGACGAGGCACAGCCTCGTCCGAACAACGGGACTGCACATTAAATCAACAAATTCCACATCCCGTCCCTACGGGACGGTGTTTGCGCTGACGGGCTTGCGTTTTCTACCAACATTCCGTCCCTCACGGGACGGCGGTTGCGTGTATCCGAGTTTTCGGACGGACACGATTTAGCCCATTATCCTGTCCTCTGCCGTCAGGAATTAATCACTAACCACTAACCACTATTTAAACTGAAACCAATCGAGTTCAAACAAGTCGTTGCCTTTGCCGGAGAAGGAGAGCCAGATGGCGTGTATGCCTTTGAGCGGCTTGTCGAGTTTTTTACTGACAGTTATCATTCCGCCGGTTTCCTTCCGTGCTGGCACATCGACGCCCAAGGTGTGATACCATACATGGTCGAGGGCAAGCGCAACATGTCCGCCGTTCCATCCGGCATTGACATGTAGAATAAGGCTGTCCACGCCATCGCCAAAGTCGAGGTATTTATATCCGGCGCGGTCGCCGCTATGGATATTGACAAGCATTTCGTTGTTGGGAGCGCAAGCCTTTATATATGTTTGCCCGAAGAGGAGGCAGGCGCGTTCGGCGTCGATTTTCTTTCTTGCGTCGATTGGGTTGCCCGCCCCTTGCGTAGTCATTTCCACCTCTTTGATAGAGCCGTCGGGGTTAAAGTAAATAGGTTCGACGCAGGCTTTGCGCATCGACGCCGACCGGTGCGTTGTGCGGTGGTAGAAAACATACCATTGCCCTTTAAATTCGACCAGCGAGCCGTGGTTGTTCCAATTTGCTGGGTCGCAGAAACTATTGTCGATAATCACGCCGCGATAGACGTAGGGACCAAAGGGGCTGGCGGCGGTGGCATAACCCAGACAGGTTGGCTGACCGGCGCGGCTGACGTCGGCATACACCAAATAGTATATCCCGTTACGTTTCACCAGATAGCCGCCTTCGTGGAAGAAGTGTTCGCGTTCGGTAACCACGCCGTCGCGGATTGTTGCCGTATCGATTTCCTGCATGTTGGGTTTCAGTTTTGCCATTTTTGCCGAAAACTGCCCCCACAGATAATAGCCCTGACCGTCGTCGTCGATAAATACGCAGGGGTCGATACCGTTTTTTCCTTTCAGGTCGATTTTTTTGCCATCGACAAAAGGACCTGTTGGCGATGAACTTGTTGCCACGCCTTCTTCTCTGTTGCTGAGGCAAAAATAGAGATACCATACGCCATTTTTATACCCACAGTCGGGAGCATAGAGAAACTCGTCGCTAAAAGGTACTTGGTCGTCGTTGCCTTTGGAGGCAAAGGCGCGGCGGGTAATTTCCCAGTTTGTCATGTCCGACGACGATAGCACATGATGTTCCCACGAGCAGTAATAGTTGGCGCTTTCGTCCTTCGAGCCGTAAACATAAATTTTTCCGTCGTTCCACACGTGAGCCGACGGGTCGGCAATATACACTCCGGGTGGCACAATCGGGTTTTGCGCCGACAGATTTAAAGTCAGCAGCATTAAAAGCATCAGTTTGAATGTTTTCATCATTTTCTATTCAATTTATTTTTTAGTGATTAATGATTAGTGATTAGTGATTAATGCCTGCGGACGCAGACAATCACAAAAATCAATCAAATCATTCTAAAATCACAGTTCAGTCAATCAAAAATCGTCAATCAAAAATCGTCAATTGTCAGTCTAAAATCCGACAGATGTTCGTATTTCGAGCGGGTGATAGACACGCATCCCGAGCGCACAAATTGCAGGATACCAATTGGTTCGAGCGTTTCATACAGTTTTTTGATTTCGTCCTGCACGCCTGTTTTTTCGATAACCGTATATTGCCGGTTTACTTCCAGAATTTTTGCGTTGAACTTGTTTACCAGATTTTCGATTGCGTCGATAGCCATCAGCCCTTCGGTAGAAATTTTGAACAGGGCTATTTCGCGTGAAATCACCTCATCTTCGGTATAATAGTATGCCTTCAACACTTCGACTTTCTTTTCAATCTGTTTGGTGATTTTATCGAGTGCTTTTACGTCCGAAAAGCAGGTGATGGTAAACTTGTGGACGTCGTTGATTGCTGAAGCCGACACTGTTAGACTTTCGATATTGATAAAACTGCGGGTAAAAATATTTGCTATCTGCGTAAGCAGTCCCACATGATTTTCGGAATAAACCGTTACGGTATATAATTGTTGCTGTTCCATATTTTTATCTTGTTTAAATTTTATTTTTCGAGAATTACATTTGTTACGCTTGTACCGGCGGGCGTCATCGGGAACACCATTCCTTTCTTTTCCACATCAACTTCCAGAAGATAAGAGCCGTTGTGGGCGAGCATTTCTTTTACTGCGTCTTCCAAATCGTCCCGTTTCGATACTTTTCGAGCCTTGATTCTGTACGATTCGGCGAGTTTCACAAAATCGGGGTTTAGCATTGGCGTTTCCGAATATCGTTTGTTGTGGAACATTTCTTGCCACTGCCTCACCATTCCAAGATATTTGTTATTGAGTATGATAATTTTGATTTTGACCTTACTTTGCATAATCGTTCCCAGCTCCTGAATGCACATTTGCATACCGCCGTCGCCGCAAAACAAGCACACCGTGCGGCTGGGCATTCCAATTTTTGCTCCGATTGCTGCCGGCAAACCGAAGCCCATTGTTCCCAACCCGCCCGACGAGATGAAACTTCTTGGCGATTTCCATTTCGAGTAACGCGCACCCATCATTTGGTTTTGCCCGACGTCGGTAACAATAATTGCGTCGCCGTTGGTTGCATCGGCAACTGTGCGCACCACTTCGCCCATGCTTATAGCCTCTCTGTTACAGTATATTTCTGGCTCAATCACCTTATCGTATTCTTCCTGATTAACAATATCGAAACTCTCGATCCATTTCTCATGTTTTGCTGTTTTCAGCAGGCTTTCAACAGCGGGCAGGGTTGTTTTCACATTGCCAAGAACGTGGACATTGACGCTCACATTTTTGTTGATTTCGGAGGGGTCGATATCGAAATGGATAATTTTTGCTTGACGGGCATATTCGTTCAGATTGCCGGTAACCCGGTCGTCGAAACGCATACCAATGGCAATCAGCACATCGCATTCGTTGGTTTTGAGGTTTGGGGCAAGATTTCCATGCATCCCCAGCATTCCCTTATTCAGAGGATGTTCCGACGGCAAAACCGAAGCGCCCAGCAGCGTCCACGCCGCCGGAATTTGCGCTTTTTCGATAAAACTGCGCAGCTCGTTTTCGGCATTGCCAAGTTCCACGCCTTGACCAACAAGTGCAAACGGACGTTTGGCGGCATTTATCAGTTCGGCAGCCTGACGGACGTTTTCCGGATTGGCTTTGGGCGATGGAATATAACTGCGTATCGAATGGCATTTTTGGTAATAATAGTTGGTTGTTGCCAATTGCGCGTCCTTAGTAAAGTCGAGTACAACGGGTCCCGGACGTCCGGTTGTGGCAATATGAAAAGCCTGAGCCACAGCCCAACTAACGTTATCGACCTTCCGAATCTGGTAACTCCATTTGGTTACCGGCTGCGAGATGCCCACGATATCGATTTCCTGAAAAGCATCCGTTCCAAGCAGCGACGACACCACTTGCCCCGATATAACCACCAGCGGCGTGCTGTCGATCATAGCGTCGGCAATGCCTGTGATAGTGTTTGTTGCACCCGGTCCGGAGGTAACAAATACCACGCCCGCCTTGCCGGAGGCGCGGGCGTAGCCCTGAGCAGCGTGAATGGCGCCTTGTTCGTGCCGGACAAGAATGTGGTTCAGTTCCTTACGATAGTCGTACAGCGCATCGAAAACGGGCATGATTGCTCCGCCCGGATAACCGAAAATGGTATCGACGCCTTCTTCGAGCAGGCTTTTCAACAGCGTTTCCGAACCGGAAATGCTTACGTTTTTTTCTCTTTTTTTCTTCATAATATTGTCATTTTATTCAATAATGTTTCGACAGACGAAGCGACTGTCAGTGTTTGCAGATGTTTGTGCTGCAGAAATTGTTCGGACGCCATTTTGTCCAAAAAATCGAGCAACAGATTAAAATATCCGTTTGTATTAAGCAGACCCACAGGGACGTTGTAGAGATTCAAATGCACGAGTGTGAGTGTTTCAAACAGCTCGTCCATTGTTCCGAAAGCGCCCGGAAGAGCAATCACTGCGTCGGCAATTTCGAGGATTTTTGTTTTCCTTTCCGACATGTTTTTTGCCACAATCAGCTTGGTACAGTTGGTTTTGGCGATTTCCTTATCGGCAAGAAATTCTGTTATTACGCCCGTTACCTGCCCTCCATTTTGCAGGGCGGCGCTGGCAAGAGCGTCCATCAGCCCAACCGATGCGCCTCCATAAACAATGCTTTTGCCTTTCTTGGCTAAAAGCGTTCCCAATTCTGTGGCAGCCTCGCGATAGATTGCGTTTTGGGGCATTGCCGACGCACAAAATACTGCAATATTTTTAATCATTCCAATTTATTCTTTTAAAAAATAAAGCCTTTCCCGTTTGATGAGAAAGGCTTGCTATTACTGTGATAACCACACGACTTCTCATCCCTTTTTTGCGTGTAAAAGGACGACGGAAATAATATGCAGATACCATTTTTTCATTTATCAAATCACTAAAAAATTCGCCGCAAAAGTAATACTTTTTTCAATACTGTACAATTTTTTTTCGATTTCGACCGAAAAAAAAGATTGAGGTGCTATTGATTTATGCAGAAAACTCCGCTATGTCCAAAGTCCCGCAAGGACTTTTTTAGTGATTAATGATTAATGATTAGTGATTAATGCCTGCGGCGGCTGACAGGCTGAGCCGTTTACGTCCCAGCGCGCAACTCTTTTTCTATTTCCTTGCACTTCCCGTGCTGACAGGCTGAGCCGTTTACGTCCCAGCCTGTCCGCCGCAGGCATTAATCAGTTATTCAATTAATCAGTTATTTATTAATAAAGTCCCGCAGGGACGAAACTTTAATAACCGCTGGCTTTAGCCTGCGGACATGACCGGCACACACAACCCACATACCGGAGAAGACCCGCAGGGACGATACCGGCATAACCCTTGTTCGGACAAGGTTTTACCTTGTCCACTCTATCCACGCAGGCTGTGCCTGCATTTGCATCTTTGTTGGCAGGCGCAGCCTGCCAAGATAAACCGGACGAGGCTGTGCCTCGTCCGAACAACGGTATAATGAGGTAATGAGGTTGTGTTCAATGGGCTATTCCAGTGCTACTGAGGTAGTTTTGTTTAGAAAATAAGGTGAAAATGAGGTTTTGAAATCCGCAAACACCTGATTGTCAAACATCCCCTCCTTTGGAGGGGACAGGGGGGTGGTTTCTTGCCAATCACAAAAATCACAGTTCAGACAATTTGCGCCGCAACCAAATCTTGCCAATCTTGCCAATCTTGAAAAAAATCGTGGTTCAGACAGGCGCGTAGCAAAAAAAAACGAAATTCAAAAAAAATTATTACCTTTGTATTGTCATTACATCTATGATGTGAGATGTAACGATTTGATTATGACGGCGGTATTTGAAAATCAATAATCAAAAAAACCGAAAAATCGTCAGAAAACAGAGAAATAATAGATAAAAGAGATATATTATGAGTACTAAACAGACAAACAAGGTCGGTTTGTTGCACAGAGAACTGACACTTTCAACAGACGATGAAAAAATTGTGGTTGATATGGACGCCTTTTTTTCTGTATATGAATCAACGTATATTATTGATTTTCAGAAACAAATATTTGTTTATCTTTCCAATCATGATTTACTCTTCGGCGAATACTCCTCCGACGAAATCATACAAATGGGATACGGTTTTTACAGGAAAACAGTACATCCTAAAGACTTTCCCTTATTGATGAAAATATTTGAAGAAATTCGGCAAAAGCCTGATACTGTGGACAGTCAGAATAGGGAAGTACTCTATTTTTCGTTTGCTATCCGATTTGCAATATATTTGAAAAAAAAGGAAACTGTTGAATATGTGAATGTACACCACAAGGTAATACCAATATTCAGCAATGGAGAGATTCAAAGAGGTATTTGCTCTCTGTCGCTTTCTGAATCCGAGAACTCGGGCAATCTCAGACGCTATTGGAACGACAATACCTTTGACGTATATGTCTTTAAAACCGAAAAATGGACAACCGGACAGAAAGAAGGCTTGACAAAAAATGAGAAAATTGTAATGTTTTGGATTATGCAGGGAATAACACATACTATTATTGCTGCCCGGCTGGGTATAACACTTTCCGAAGTAGATATGATATTTAGACGGTTACGCACAAGATTTAATGTAAACAAAAATCCACAGTTAATAACCTACGTCCAAAACCATTCATTGCTGTTCAGTCCTGCTATTGGGATAACCCGCAATCGAAAAAAAACAAAAAAGATGCCAAAAGTAACGCCTTCAGTACTGGAAGGAATTCAAAATTGTTTAAATCAGGAGCAGGCGGTAAATGCCATAGCCAAACGTTATAATATTTCAGAAAAGTATATACGGGTACTTATCAAGAAAGGAAAACTGTCAAAAAAAGAGAAAAAATGAGGTCAGAATCCGTAATTTTCAGTAGCAAAAAAATGGAGAGTTCAACAATCGTCCGAATTGATATAACAATAGTCTGAATATAGTTATCTCATATTAAGTAAAATACATAGATGCAAGAAATTGTATATTTTGGGACTTGCACAGAAAAAACGGATGCTGTACTTTTGTTGCGTTAATTTTTACATAATTTACTTAAAAGAATAGTAACATGAATAAAAGAAAATTTTTAAAATTCAAGCCGATTGCAGGCACTATTTTAGGTCTCGCATTCGCAACAATTACGGGGGTCAACGTGTACCTCGTAATGGAAGGGCAAAAGAAATTGTCCGATTCCGATGTAATGCTCAAAAATATTGAGGCATTATCGCAGGAGGGACCACCTTTAAATGTTATCACTTGTTATTGTACATATAGGATAACATTAAATGATCCGGACGTAGAAGAACCCCTCATGTATTTTACCAAATGTAATGGATGTGTGGAGGAATTGTGTTATTCAAAGGAGGATCCTGGTACATGTACAGTAAAATAGTAAAAGGGTAATGTTTAACAAAAAATTAAAGGAATGATTCCATGTAGAGTCATTCCTTTTAATATCAAATTAAAAGACATGAGAACAAAATTACAGATTTATATTGTAATGGTATTGTTTGCAGCATGTAGTGAACCCGTTTCAAAAAACAATGTTGTTGTAATAACCGAGTTTCCAGTAACAAAGGAACTCAAAGCCAGCGTAGTTCATACTGCGCCGGTAATTCTTGCACCGGAAGCAATGTTTATTTTGGAAGACCAAATATATATAGCTCAAAGCAAGAAAGATACTATATTTGACGTGTTCGATTTGAATGATTGTCGCTATTTGCATAGCGTTGGCACAAGAGGGGGAGGTCCCAATGAGTTTATTTTTCCTCTGGTTCGCACGGTTCAAGTTCACGACAAGCAATTTACCATGTTAGACCGCGCTTTTATGCGAACGATAGAGATAACTCCTAACGGCTCGTTGCAGATTGTTAAAAGTGAATATATATTTGATGAAATCCCCGTTAATGGATTCCTTCGACTAAATGATAGTTTGTGTTGCGCTTTCGCAGACTGCTTTTCAGGTACGGAAAGCAATTTTGAATATAAAGTCAAAAATATTTACAGTAAAACTGCCCCTGCAATTAAATTCAGCGAATATCCCAATCTGTCGAAACGCAAATTCACAGGAGATAAAAGATGTGAAATATATAACAAATATTCAACTGCAAATTCTACTCATGGAAAATTTGCGGCATTTTATGCCTTTTTTAAATTTTTTCGAATATATAAGATTACCAATACAAATATTATAGAAATAGAAAAAGAAGTCCATGTAAATGTTCCTCCGTTTGAACAGGTGGAAGAGGTGGATGACTGGCAAAAACGCAAAGTGTTTCATGGTAGAGTATTCTCTACCGATAAATATATTTATGTTTACAGTATTCCTCATGGAATACAGGTATGGGATTGGGATGGGAATCCTATAATTTCGTATCTTTTTGATCATAAATTTATTGCATTTACCATATCCGAAAAAAACCGCAAAATTTATACCGTTTCCGCACTTGAGGAAAATTGGGATAAATTTTTTGTTTATGATTTATCTCATTTACCGTAAACGTGTATAAAGGGAATTGTACAAAGAAATTATCACCGGCAAACCTGCTGAACGGCAGCCTTTAACCACTGTTGAGGAAGAGCGGACGGAAATAGTAATAAAAGATTTGCTGACGGGCAAAACTTCGGAGGCGGTTTTTCGGCTGAAAAACACTGGCAGTAACCCACTGGCAATCATTATGGTAGAAAGTTCGTGCGGCTGCACCGTGCCGGAGTGGGCAAAACAACCGGTTGCGGTGGGCAAAACAACGGAAATAAAGGTAAAAATAACACCCGAAAAACGGGAGTTTTTTCATAAAACCATTACAGTTCACTGCAATACGGAAGGCGGTAGAATTGTGTTGAATATCAAAGGCTCGGTAGAAAAGTGATTTTTAGGGCTAAATCTTTTTTTGAGATGCAATTGATTTATGCAGAAAACTCCGCTATGTCCCCACCCAAGTCCCTGCGGGACTTGGGATTACTATGACATGCATTTCATAATAATATTCTAATAGATAGTGTCTGTCCGAAAACTCGGATACACGCAACCGCCGTCCCGTAGGGACGATATGTTGGTAGAAAACACAAACCCAACCACGCAATCGCCGTCCCGTCAGGGACGGAATGTGGAATTTGTTGATTTAATGTGCAGTCCCGTTGTTCGGACGAGGCTGTGCCTCGTCCGGTTTATCTTGGCAGGCTGCG
>JAITIA010000175.1 GCA_031279695.1 Prevotellaceae bacterium
AATGGAACCGCATGGCTTACAACAATGCGTGGCTTGCGTGGTCGGGAACGCCTTTCGGCGCTCTCGGATATATTGTGCCGGTAGCTGCACCTGTGGGCTTGTATGTGTACGGGCGCAAGCACGATGATGTGAAATTGCAAATAACCGGTTTGGCATTGGGGCAGTCGGCTATCCTTGCACTCGGCATATCGTCAACAATTAAGGCATTCACCGGACGCAGGGAGCCGGGCATCATGGAGCATCATATTTACCCCGACAGACCGGGCGACGCCAACGATTACAGCAGCGACTGGGCTTTCGGTTTTATGGAACGCGGCATATTTTCCGGTTGGCCCAGCAGCCATACCATTGTGGCTTTTGCGCTGGCAACGACATTGACAGAATTGTACCCTGACAATACATGGTTGAAAATAGGCGCCTTTGCCTACGCGGGATGCACGGGATTGGGCATGTCGCTGTTCGGTCACTGGGCGTCCGAATCTTTTGCAGGCGCATTGATGGGATACGCCATTGGAAAATCGGTCGGACGCAGCTTTAACGGATTGTTGGGAAACGAAGCAAAAATAAGCTATTCGCTTTATGCCGTTCCCAATGGAATAGGACTCACAATAAATTTTTGATAACATGATTAATAGGAAATAAAATAATTCTTTAACAGTAACTTTTTAAATATCAAACACAATGAGTAATTTGTTAGAAATTTCAATCCTTTTGGTCAGGACGGTTTTTGACCATTTAAGCACGATTTTGACCTCCCTTTCGGACGTAGGATTATTATTGACCGCCGGAAGCGGCGCAACCCTCGCCTTTGCCTTAGGCATGGTGTCGCCCTTCGGTATCACGGAAGGCGTTCTTGCCGGAATACGGCGGTGGCACGGCAGCATCGACGAGCAGTTCAGCAATATCGACAATCTTGTCAGCGTCGTCACCTCGCACCAGCCTCGATGCTACTGAGCTTGTTCTGTTTTTTGAATAAGGTAGAAATGAGGTTATTGTCCGAACTGTGATTTTCGGATGATTTGGGTGATTGATGGTGTCGGCACATTGTATCGCAAAACCCTTATTTCCGCCTGTTCGGACGGGGCTGTGCCTCGTCCGGTTTATTTTGGCAGGCTGTGCCTGCCGGCAAAGCAAAGATGCAGGCAGAGCCTGCGTGGATAGGGCGGACAAGGTAGAACCTTGTCCGAACAACAAGCGTCGATGTTTGGGCGTTGCACGCAATCCTTTGTTAATGTAATTAACTGTTACACAGAGATAACGAAAAACGTTATTCAGAACGCCCCTACGTCGACGAATGTGTTTGCCGGTCGGGTGTTTGCGCAGACATTAAGGTCGTTAAGGTGTTTAAGCGCCTTAAGCCCCTTGCGACGAACACCGCCAACAAATGTGTTTGCGATGGCAAAAAAATCTGCGTGCATCCGTTTAATCTGCGTCATCTGCGTGCTAAAAATCATGGTTCTAACAATCTGTTTTTCTTTTATCTAACAAAGCTGCAAACGAGATACGGCACTCGCAGAAACGAGATACGGCACTCTTTTCCGCGAGATACGGCACTCCTCACTGCTGAGATACGGCACTCGCAGAAACGAGATACGGCACTCCTTTCTGCGAGATACTCGTCTGCCGGATATTCCTTATTTCCATGTTTTTACTTCGGCTTTGGAAATTTCGGTTTTAAAGTCGGCATTGGGACGAAAACGGAGGTTGAGTCCCGAAATATTGCCTGCGCTTACTGCCTCTTCGGTTTCTTCGCCGGTAGTTGACGCTGTGAGTATAAACGTCCCGAAATCGTCGATACTGACAGTTTTGCCTTCTTTCAGCTCGCGTTTGAGAATTTTGACTAACTCGTAGATAGCCATTTCCGTTTCTTTGGGATTCATTGTGGTCTCGTCCGACATCAATTTTGCCAGCTCTTTTGTTTTCAATATTCCTATGCTTTTCAGCACCGGATACCATTTTACAATTGCCCTGTTCAGAGGGTTTGAACGTTGAATTTTTTTATAAAATAAAGACATAATTAAAAATATTTAAGTGGAATGGTTTTTCAATTTTTTTTCGTGGAAGACGCATTTTGGGGCGTTGATTTTTGTCTGAACTGTGATTTTTTTGGGGATTTTTGGGAACCACCCCTGCCCTCCAAAAGAGGGGAATGTTTACGGCGGTTGTCTGAACCTTGATTTTATTAAGCTTTTCAAGATTGGCAGGATTGTTTTATTCGTTTTCTGATTTTAAATGATTGTTTATCAGTTGTTTTAAACATCAAATCATTAAAAACACGTTTACCCAAATCCGTCCAATCACTTTCTCTAATAATTGTTTTTGTGTCCAATAGTCCATCTTCTTTAATTGGAGATTTCAGAAGAAGACCTTTTTCATTGGAAAAATACAATAAATTATAGCATATAACATACATATTATCTTTATCCCCTTTCATGGGATAGGCTCTAATCATGCTTTCTACATCGAAAATTAAATTACTCAGTCATATCTTGTAGCACAATTTTTCATCTTCTGTACTTTATTTATCTTTCGAAATTAGACGTTCAAGTTCCGATATTTTGGTTTTAAGAGCTTCGCGCTCCAATTTTTCTTTTTCAAGAGCCATTTCAAAGTCAGATTTTTCTTTTTCAAGAGCCGCTTTGAGCGCAAACCGTTCGGCTTCACCTTCCGCGCGACCTTCTGCGCGACCCTCCGCATGTCCCTCCGCATGTCCCTCCGCATGTCCTTCTGCGCGACCTTCCGCGCGACCTTCTGCATGTCCTTTGAGTATGCTGTCGGAACGAATGGCTTTTTCTACCATCACAGCATCCCAATATTTGTCGTAAGCATCCAATTCTGCTTTCGTATAGGCGCCCTGCTCCAGATAATGAACCGCTTCTCGCATTTCCTCTGTGGAAAGCAAGGAGGAAGGAATGACTTCCGTATTTTCTTGTATCTCTGTTAGAAAACGCAACCACAGCTCGTGTAGCTTGCGCTCGCCAAGATTGCAGGGCTTGAATTTGGGCAGTTCGATAAAAACAAATTCCAGCCCTTTGATCTGTTTTTCGGTATGCTGAATGTTTACTATACGGTAATGGTGATAGTATTCCAACGGTAACGACGGTTCAAATATCTCATTGACAAAACTTAATGCGTAAACTGGCTGCA
>JAITIA010000206.1 GCA_031279695.1 Prevotellaceae bacterium
AATGGAAATACGTATGTCATCGAACTGAAAGTTGCCTACAAGCCGGAAGATGTTCCGGTTAAACTCACAGAAGCCGTTGAGCAGATGGAGTCGAAAAACTACCTCGCACCGTATCCCGACGCAATCGGGCTGGCAATGGTAATCGACGATACACAGCGGCAAATAACAGAAACAGAGGTTATTAATTCAACTTTCGCAAGTTTCAGGATGGGCAATTCTGAGAAAACCGTTTGATACATTCTTCTCCACACATACTGAAACAAATGGCTAATCATCAGGGCACGCAAAAAAAATTGTCCGAACAAATGTTCGGACAATTTTCTTAAATAAATGGATAGCATTCCGGATTAATTCACTGGAATATTCTTATTTACGTTTTTGCTGCCAATGAGTGCATAAAATAGGAGGTAAGCCAGTCCGGCAAAAACCACCCAATAACTTGCAAGGTAGTTGCCGCCCGCGCCCATATCGGCTACTGCGCCCTGCAATAACGGGAGAACGCCGCCGCCGACAACCAGAGTCATAAAAATTCCGGAAGCCATTTTCGTATATTTGCCCAACCCTTCAACTGCAAGGTTAAAGATGCCGCCCCACATGATGGAGGTGCATAAACCGCAGAGAACGAGTAACAGTACACCGACAGGCACTTCTGCAAATCCGAACGAAATATCGCTCATAAATACGGGCATGTTTACTTTTGCGGAGGGCAAAGCGATAGCAAGCAATACCAGCAGCATACCTACCAACGAAACGGTGGTCAGCATGGCTCTACTGGATACTTTTCCGCCAATAGCGCCGCCTACCAGACGTCCGACAAGCATTAGAAACCAGTAAGTACCGGCAATCGAGCCGGCAGTCGAAGAGTCAATTTTCAATTCTTCGGTACCGAGCAGAATCAGGAAATTAGGAATACCGACTTCCACGCCTACATAGATAAAAATACCGATAGCGCCGAGAATGAAATGTCGGAACGACAAGGCGCTGTTTTTATCGCTTTTATCGCTTTTGGTTTCTGCTTCAATACCCGGTTCGGGAATGTTGGCTATCAACAGCACAATGAATGCGACTGCAAACAACCCCATGGCGATAAACAGGGCTGGGGAAGCGCTTTCGATAGTAGCGTTTGCTCCGACAAGGTAACCGACCAGCACGGGTACAATGGTTGCATTCAACGAATTGAACGAACCTCCCACTTGGATTAACTGATTACCTCTGTTGCCTCCGCCTCCCAATGTGTTCAGCATCGGATTGACCACCGTGTTGAGCATACACATGGAAAATCCGGCGACGAATGCACCCACGAGATAAACGAAAAACTCTGAAACCTGACCGGCTAAATACTGAATACCAACGCCAACAATACCTACCAGAATGGCGGCAAGCGCGGTCTTTTTGTAACCGATTTTTTTGAGTAACAATCCGGCGGGGATACCCATAAAGGCATAAGCCAGAAAGTTACAGAAAGTTCCCAACTGCGACATCCAGTTTGGTGCGTCGAATTGATCTTTCAATACTTTTGCAAACGGACCTCCAAGTCCTGTTACAAACGAAATCATACCAAAAAGGATGATCATCATAATAATGGCAACAACGTTGCCTTGCTTTTTTTCTTGTGTCATAATTTTAATAAGGATTTATTTTTATTTTTATTTATTTTATCTGTTAATAATGAATTTATTCCAATCGTCTTGCTCCGTCGCTTATTACCACGTCGTAGATACGCGCGTCGATATTGAACTTTGCTTTATAGTCGGCAAGTGTTTGGGCAACAAACTTGTCGTATTTGGCGTCTTCCACCAGATTGATAGTGCATCCGCCAAAACCTCCGCCCATGATGCGCGAGCCGGTTACGCCATAGCGTCGAGCGCAGTCGTTCAGAAAATCAAGTTCTTCGCAACTCACTTCATACAATTTGCTCAAGCCTTCATGGGTTTCGTACATTTTTTTGCCCACCGTTTGGTAATCGCCTTTGGTGAGAGCGTCGCAGGCGTCGAGCAGGCGTTTCACTTCGCCAATCACAAAGGTGGCGCGGCTGTAGTCTTCGGCGCTGATTTCCGATTTTACTTCTTCGAGCATGTCGAAATTTGCATCGCGCAAAAATTCCACTTCGGGGTGGCGACGACGGATTGCGGCGGCGGCGGCTTCGCAGGATTCGCGGCGACGGTTGTAGGGATTGTTCACCAGCTCGTGTTTGACGCAGGAATCAACAAGCAGCAGTTTGTAACCTGTTGGATTGAAGGGCACATACTGATATTCGAGCGAGCGGCAGTCGAGACGTATCAGGTTGCCTTTTTTGCCGAACAGCGAGGCAAATTGGTCCATAATACCGCATTTGACGCCCACATAGTTATGTTCGGTTGCCTGCCCGATTTTGGCAAGTTCAAAGAGGTCGATACCCAACGAGTAAATATCGTTAAGCGCGTAGGCGAAAGTACTTTCCAGCGCCGCCGACGAGGAGAGACCTGCGCCCAGAGGCACATCGCCGTAGAAAGCGGCGTCGAAACCTTCGACTTTTTTGCCGCGTTTGTCCATTTCGCGCACCACGCCAAAGATATACTTTGCCCAGCCTTTTTCGGGCTTGTCGGCTTCGTTCATCCCAAACTCGCAGGCTTCGTTATAATCGACCGAAAAGACCCGTATTTTGCTCGTTCCGTTGGGTTTGATGGCAAGCGCCATGCCCTTGTCGATTGCTCCCGGCAGCACAAAGCCGCCGTTGTAGTCGGTATGTTCGCCTATGAGATTTACTCTTCCGGGCGAGGCATATACCGCCTGTGGCGACCCGTAATGTTCGCCAAAAATTTTTTTCAATTCGTTTATATCCATGTTTTTAATTTTTATTTCTTTATTTTAAACTGAAATTCTGTTACCTGATTATATGTTTGACCGGGGCGGAGAATGCAGTTGGGGAAGATGGGTAGATTTGGCGAGTTTGGGGCATACTGCGTTTCGAGGCAGAAGCCGTCGCGTTCGTCATACAATTCTTTTTTACTGTTGTAACCAGCTGACAGATAGTTGCCTGTGTAAAGATGCACTGTTGGGCAAGTGCTACGCACTTCCATCAGTCTGCCCGATTCGGGTTCAAAGACTTCGGCTATGGTTTGCAGTTTGCCGTCATCGACGTTTTTTATCAGATAACTATGGTCGTAGCCTTTGCACATCAGCAATTGTTGGTGATTTTGTTCTATATCGCGTCCAATCGGTTTCGATGTTCTGAAATCGAAGGGTGTTCCTTCGACCGGAGCAATTTCGCCTGTAACGATACTGCCTTCTTTCATTGGCAGATACGATTCGGCATTGATTTTCAGTTCATGACCTGTAATTCTGTTGCCATGTTTTCCCAAAGCCCTGCTGTTGAGGTTAAAATATGCGTGATTGGTGAGATTGACGGGCGTGGGTTTATCGGTTGTTGCGGCAAATTCGATACGCAGGCAATTGTTGTCGTTCCAGCGATAGCGCACGCTGACAAGCAGTTTGCCCGGAAAACCCTGATCGCCGTCGGGGCTGACGAGGGTAAATGTTACGCCGTCGTCTTCGACCTTGCTATCCCAAATTCGGCGGGAAAAGCCTTCTGCACCACCGTGAAGCGAGTGTTGCTGACCGTTTGTTTCGATTTTATACTTTTTGCCGTCGATGTTAAATTCCGCATTTTCGATACGGTTGGCAAAACGCCCTACCGTTGTTCCAATATAGCATGTATCTTCCTGATAACCAATTATTGTGTTA
Source organism: Prevotellaceae bacterium (assembly GCA_031279695.1). Taxonomy (GTDB): domain Bacteria; phylum Bacteroidota; class Bacteroidia; order Bacteroidales; family UBA932; genus JAIRLF01. The sequence goes on from JAITIA010000206.1 coordinate 3,724, forward strand.
TATCCAAGAACTACGTCGCCAATTTCGCCGTCTTTGTCGGGAACATTTGCTGCAATCCAATTTGCGCCATAGTTAATAAACGACACACTGTATCCCTGATTGTTGGTTACAATGAATTTATCGACCGCAGGTTCGAACGATTTTTCTACTTTTATTTCCATAAATTTGAAGGATATATGTTATTATCAATTAATTGTTTCAATTTTGCTATCACCGTTGGTTTGTCTTCTCTGTAAGTAACGCCAAACCATTCGGTATCTGTTTCAAGGATTTTGACTTTTGCCGAATTGTTTCCAACAAGATGGTCAATCACAAGAGGTATAAAAAATTCCGATTTCAGTTCTTTGCCATGCAAATCGAGAAAGGTTTTGAAAAATGTTTCCGAATGTTCGAAATAATCGGGCGTAAACCCCCACATATTCATCGACACATAGCCGTTTTCGGGGATTGTGTGCCAGACGCCGTCGTCGGATTTATACCGGATACCGTCGGGATAACGCTGGATACCAATACATTCATTGATTTCGTTGAGATAGAGATTTTCGTCGTTATTGATAACGCCACGCGATACCGGACCGTTTTCCGACAGTGTATTTTTGACGAGAAATCCGATCATTGAATAGAGATTTTCGGATTTTTCAACACTTTTCAGAAATTCGCTCATTGCTTCAAACGATTGGCGACCGTAGAAATCGTCGGCATTGATAACGCAGAATGGCTCGCGGATAACGTCTTTTGCCATCAGCACGGCGTGGTTTGTGCCCCATGGTTTTTCGCGTTCCGGAGCGGGCGAATATCCTTCCGGCAGGCAGTCAAGTTCCTGATACACAATTTCTACGGGAACTTTGCCTGCAAAACGCTGCTCAATAAATTCGCGAAATTCTTTGTCGAAACTGTGCCGAATAACAAAAACAACTTTTCCAAATCCCGCGCGGATAGCGTCGTAGATGGAATATTCCATAATAGATTCACCGGAAGGTCCAACTCCGTCGAGTTGTTTCAGACCTCCGTAACGGCTGCCTAATCCGGCAGCGAGTACAAATAATACAGGTTTCATAATATCTTACATTTTATAATTTAACGTCCGTTTTTTCTCAAAAAAATCCAAATTCAAGAACAAAATCATTTTTTTCATAAGCGCCAAACAGATTGAAAATAAAGATAATCGCTCCGAAAAAACGCCCAAAAACCACTAAAAAACCGGCAACGAAGTTACGCATTTTTTTTAATTCCAACAAAAAAATATTTTTTTGATAAAAAAACGGTTCAAAAAAGTTTGAGGTGGTATGATGCCTGTATAATATTATTGTCAAATGACAGGCTCAGCCTGTCCGCCGCCGCAGGCACTGACCACTAAAATTCCCTCAGTGTCAGGAGGGAAGTCATTGACACGCCAAGTATGCCGTGCAGGTTCAGGTTTTGACCGGTCAGCAGGAGATTGGCGATTGGAGTTCGCGGGGTGAGCATTGTATGCATCAGCCTGTTACAGTCCTTGCGTATGCCGTATGCCGAGCCTTCGCAAGTGCCAGTATAGTCTCTGTATGTGAGCGGCGAACTGGTATAAATCCGGTCGATGCTTTGTTGGAGATTGGGGATTGCCCGTTTTGCCAGCGCTATACATTCTGCGGCGCAGCGCTGTTTAAATATTTCGTAATCTTCGCCGCGACGACCTGTGGCAGAGTCCTTCCAGCGTGCAATTTCCTGAAAATGCATTGGCGAAAGGATATCGATATTATCGGTAAACTCGCCTTGTTCCGGTACGCGGCATGAAATCATAACTGCTTGTCGTTGCGACGTTGCGCCGGCGTTATACTGGTGCGACGCCCAGACGTCATCGCCGTCATACACAAAAATATTTCTGTTGAAGTAATGAATTGCGTCGTTTTTCAGTTTCAGATGCACGGTAAACATGCCGAAAGTATTGGGCAGCGCGGTGATACGTTTTCTGTATATTTTTCTGATACAGGCGCTTTCGTCAATCAGGTCGAGGGTTGCCGACGGGTGCACGTCGGAGATAAACCATTGTGCCTCAAATCGGTTGTTGCCTTCGGTTTCAACAGCCACAATTTTGCCACCCTTTTCCACCATGCGCGTTACCTTTGTTTTTGTGAATATCGTTCCGCCCATTTTGCGGATATTGGCGGCAAGTTTATCGGCAATCATCGAGCCGCAGCCGGCGAGTCGCCACGCGCTCTGAATAAATGAGTTATTGATTTGGGCAAATATATACAGTGGCAAAGTTTCTTTGCTGAGTTCCATTTTCAGCGATGCGCCCGACAGCACATTTATCAGCCGTTTATTGCCGATACTGTTTTCCATAAAACGGTATGCAGCAAGTCCAAACGTCCCGTTTTCTGCTTTTTCCGACAGGCTGGGTGCGTCCTTCGAAAAATTATCGAAAATACTTGTGCCCACATTTTTGAGCAAAGCCGTATAGTTCTCAATTTCTTTGCGATCCTGTGGAAATTCGGCAGACAGGGTATCAACAAAACGTTCGTGTCCGGAGGCTAAGATATACGATTTTTCGTTGAGAACAACTTCGGCAAAGCCGCTGTCCATTCTGTGCCAGGGCAAATCGAGCAGGTCGAAATATTTGAACAGCCAATGCAGCGACTGACCTTCGTCCAAGCCGCCCACACAGTGAAATCCGGTATCGAACAGCATATTTCCCCGTCGAAACGATTGCAGACAGCCGCCAATCTGTGTATTTTGTTCAAGAACACAGACTTTATATCCCTTTTTTGCCAGAATGTATCCGCATTCCAACCCGCCCAGACCGCTACCAATAATTATTATATCGTATTGCATCTCTGTTATTTACGGTCTATTGACTGTCGAGCAAATCGGGACGCAGCAGTTTTGTACGTGCATAAGCCTGTGCCTCTTGCCATTCCTCTATTTTTTTATGATTACCCGACAGCAGCGTTTCCGGCACTTTCCATCCGTTAAATTCCGGCGGACGGGTATAAACGGGCGCTGACAGCAGATTGTCCTGAAACGAATCGGTCAGAGCCGATGTTTCGTTGCCAATTGCGCCCGGAACAACCCTTGTCAGAGCGTCAATTACAACGGCGGCGGCAAGTTCGCCGCCCGAAAGCACATAATCGCCCACCGATATTTCGCTGGTAATCAAATGTTCGCGTACACGATGATCCACGCCCTTATAGTGTCCGCAAAGAATAATGATATTGCTGAGCAGCGACAAGCGGTTTGCCTCTTTCTGATTGAATTTTTTGCCGTCGGGCGACATGTAAATAACTGCGTCATAGTCCCTTTCGGCAGTCAGCGAGGTAATTATTTCGTATATCGGTTCAATCATCATCACCATGCCGGCGCCTCCGCCAAAGGCATAATCGTCAATTTGGCGATGACTGCCTTTGCCGAAATCGCGCAGCGAATGAAGATGGATTTCGACAATATTTTTTTTCTGTGCACGTTTCACTATCGAGTGATGCACAAAACCTTCAAGCATTTCGGGCAATGCGCTAATTACATCTATACGTAGCAATTTTCTGTGAGTTTATAACAAAAAATCCGGTTATTAAAAATCTTCGATTATAAAAAAAGCAGAGAAGCGATGGCGAATTTTAAAATCCAATCATAATAATCAGACAATCAGCCATAATACACACACTTCTCTGCAAAAATAAACAAAGTTAAACATTCTCTTTTACCTTCATTTTCAGGCATTTATTCAGGCAAATACTTTTGCCTCAACAGTTCATTGCTCCGCACACCTGAATAACCTGCCCGCTGACATACGACGAGAGGTCGGAGGCGAGAAAAAGCACAGCGCCGGCAACATCGTCGGGCGTTCCGCCGCGGCGGAGAGGGATTTGTTCAATCCACGCTTTTCTGATTTCGTCGGGCAAAGCGGCTGTCATTTCGGTTTCGATAAATCCGGGAGCAATTGCATTACTGCGTATTCCGCGTATTCCGAACTCTTGAGCCACCGATTTTGTGAAGCCAATAATACCTGCTTTCGACGCCGAATAGTTTGCCTGATTGGAATTTCCCGACACGCCCACAACCGAACTCATATTGATAATGCTGCCGCCCGCCTGTTTCCACATCACCGGCTGCACAGCCTTGGTAAAATTGAATACCGATTTGAGATTGACCGCAATAACGGCGTCCCACTGGTCTTCCGTCATACGTTTCAGAGCGCCGTCCTTTGTTATTCCGGCATTATTGACAAGGATATCGATACGTCCAAATTCGGCAACAATTTCGCCGACCACTTTTTGTGTGTCTTCAAAATTTGCAGCATTTGAAGCGTAGCCTTTTGCCTTAACTCCGTTTGATTGAAGTTCTTTCTCCAGCTGAGCCGTCGCATCGGACAGGGCGAGGTCGGTAAATGCAATATCCGCTCCTTCGCCTGCAAGTTTCAGGGCAATGGCTTTGCCTATGCCTCTGGCTGCTCCGGTAATCAGAGCAGTTTTTCCTGATAACATTTTCATATTCTTTATAGCTTTTGGACAAATTTATTTTTTTGCCCGATAAAATTCATCTGAAAAATACCTTAAAACGGCATTGTTTACTGGGCATAACAAGCCCTGCCGGCATCAGATATTTCAACTGACCGCAGGCGTCATGTAACAGTCGAACAAGGAATTACGACAACAAAAACAAAGAACACACAAGAAATATCATACCTTATATATATGTACGAATTTTTCTGAATACAGACAATCCTGTGTATTCCGTATTTTTGTCAGCCTTGTTTTCGAGCAAGGATTATCGCCGTCTGTATCCGCCACCGCCCTGCTGCGGTTTGCGTGGACGGAAATTTCTGTCTCGGTCGCCGCCACCTCTGCTGTCTTGACGTTCTTCCCTTGGACGAGCCTCCGATACGGAGATTTCTTTTCCATCCAGTTCCGTTCCGTTCAATGCGTTGATAGCTTCTTCGGCAGCTTCGTCGTCCGGCATTTCAACAAATCCGAAGCCGCGCGAGCGACCCGTAACTTTGTCATTAACAATTTTGGCGGAATATACTTCGCCATAAGCCTCAAAAGCGGCTTGCAGTTCATCTTTTCTGAGTCCGAAACTCAAATTTGCAACAAAAATGTTTTTCATCTTTTGTATAAAAATAACATTAAAAAAATAATTCACTTGATTCAGGAGGATGACGAAGAAACGAAAAATCTACATATACAGATAAGGCGCTACCTTAATTAAACTCGTGTACCAAATCGCCGCAAAAGTATGGATTATTTGCGGATAAAAAAAATATCGTTTCAAATTTTTTTTCTTTTTATGATGTTTTCGCAAAATTATTCCTGCGCAAAGGGAGATAATTGTCATAAAATAAGATATTTATGTTTTGATATTTTTTTTCGACTGCGAGGCAAAAAAAATTTATTTTCAAGATAAAATTTCTTGATTTTGTATCCCTTTACGAAGGAAAATCGGCAAAAAAAACCTGATTTTTTGGTTAAATTTATGGTTCTACTGGGAATTGTGTGGAAACTTTTGTTTTCAATCAATTATCGATACAAACCCCTTATTTCCCGGCTAAATCTTTTTTTGAGGTGCTATGAAAAAATTTTTTTATAAGGAAAAATTGCCTGCGGCGGTCAGTGCTTGCGGCGGAAAGTCCCGCAGGGACTGCACATTATTAACCGGTGGCT
>JAITIA010000230.1 GCA_031279695.1 Prevotellaceae bacterium
ACCGATACGTTTGACCCTAAACGGCATCGCTGCCGCGCCAATCTCACCGCCGGCACGCAGCTCAATGCCGCAGTCAAAAAAATTAAAACGGAAAAGATTGTCGTACCCGAAGCCTTGCCCTATATTCTTGAAGTAAAGGATATTGTTGGCGGCTTGGTGAACGATACGCTGACGCCGGGCGGAGTGATTCAGCTGCGAGGCTGCAAACTGAAACTTGTGCCCACGCTGCCCGACGACGGTACCTATCTGACCGAAGAAAACGGAACGGTTACCAAACTGACCGTACTCGTTGAAAATAAGCCCGCTCGACTGATGGCTATGATTCCCGCCGACTTGCCGCAAGGTATCTATACCCTCGAAGTGAAGGCAAGCGCCACTACCGGTAAACCGTCGAAAACTCCCAAAACGGGAATTTTTAATAAACAGCTGACCGTTTTATGATTATGTGTTGTTTCGGTGCAATAATAAACAGTATCGGTATCAATACCGGGCGAGTATCGGTATCAATACCGGGCGAGTATCGGTATCAATACCGGACGAGTATCGGTGTCAATACCGGGCGAGTATCGGTATCAATACCGGACGAGTATCGGTATCAATACCGGACGAACAACGCCCCCTTCAAATGTACGGATAGCAAAAAATTAATCACTAATCGTTAATCACTAATCACTAAAAAAATGTTTTACGCAAGAATTAATAAGATTAAGGTATTCAACAATCGGGAAGGATTTCTGGGATTGTTCAACCGCGTCGAGATGCGGATATACGGTTATGTAACAGGGTATTTCGATGCCGGCGGCGACATTGGTGGCGGCGTAGGGGCGTTCTGAATAACGTTTTTCGTTATCTCTGTGTAACAGTTAATTACATTAACAAAGGATTGCGCGCCCTGCCCCTACATCGTCGCAATCAACACGACGCAAACAATCACAAAAATCAGCAAAATCATCTGAAAATAACAGACAACCTGCGGCGCAACGGCTGTAGAGACGGGGCGCGCCCCGTCTCTACATTAGCAGGCACAGCCTGCCAACAAAGGTGCAAATGCAGGCACAGCCTGCGTAGATAGAGTGGACAAGGTAGACCCTTGTCCCAACATCTACGTGGCGGGTTCGCTGCCGCAGGCTAAAGCCAGCGGTTAATAATGTGTCGTCCCTGCGGGACTTTGGATTGCTCCGCCTTTCCGCCGCAGGCATTAATCACTAATCGTTAATCACTAATCACTGAATAATGTGTCGTCCCTGCGGGACTTTGCAGATATTCCATTTTTGAGTTTTCGGACAGGCGCTATTTATTTTTATTCCTAATCATTAAAAAAGTCTTGCAGGGTATCCGGGGATGAAACTTGGCGATTTGTTGGGGATAGACGAGCGGAAATGGACAAAGTCGTTAAATCCGTGCTGGTTTATTTTCGGATAATATCCGCATTTCAGTTCGATAGTGCGCAACACAAGCAGGTCGTTACGGATACGGATGCCCAGCCCTATTCCGCATATAATATTATGACGGTTCAGCAGCGGCTCGCCCTGTTCGGCAAACCAGCCTAAATCGCCAAATGTATAGAACAGAAACCTGAAACCGAGAATATTTATCGAACTGAACATATCGGCTTCCGCTTGCATCATCAGGCGTTCGACGGCGGCATAGCCGTTGTTGCGCAGGCTCATCGACGTCGATTCGTTTGGCGCGAGATACGCGCCCAGTCCTTGTACGGGATTGAGCCGTCGGGTATAGTCGATATTAAAAAAATAGCGATAGAGATTGCGCCGCCCGACGTAGAGACGCGAAAAGGCGTTCATCTTTAATCGCAACAGCCCCTCGAAGGTTTTGCCGGCATACACAAACGACGAGAGAATGCCTTCAAAGTAGAAACTGCCCGTTTCGAGCCGGCGGTTGAACGCCGTCCGTGCCGACAGATACAGCCCCTCCCTATTGAACTGACGCCATTGAGAGTAGCCCGCCTGTATCGACAGGTTGTAGCCGTAGGCAAAATTTTCCGGTTTGCCGAAACTGTTAAGCAGCCGGTCGCGGAAGTATCGTTGCCTGAACAGCGACAGTTGGAGCAGGCTCAAATTGTTTTCGACAAATTGGTGGGTTGGGTAATTGTTGTTGTCGTATTGAGGTTTAGCACTGGACACACGTGCCGACAGCACAAAAATATTCTTGTCGGACAGGCGGTTGAAGGCATATCCTGTGGCAATGGAGAACTCGCGGTTGCCGGTCAGCCGCAGCGAATCGGGCTCGACCTGCTGCCGGTTAATGTCCATTTTCCGGTAACCGGCATGTCCAAAGAAGTTCAAACTCTGTTGCAGGGGGCGCTCCAGCGCATAGTTGTGGTTGCGTGAAACGATATCGTCGGTATATGAGGCATTGATGCGGATAAATGTTCTCAGGAAGTTGGTATATCGATAACTCAGTCCGTAGCCTGTCCGAGCGCCGGAGCGCTGCATGTCGTAGATACCTCTCAGCCCGACGTTGTTGCCCAGCCCGAAAAGATTGTTGTCGAATATTTCCATATCGACAACGGTAGAAATATTTTTAGGATAAAAGCCTGTTGAAAAGTTATCTTTGACATAAATTTTCACCTCTGCGCAATTGTCGGGTAGCGAGTCGATGTCGATATAAACATCGTTCACATAGTCGAGTCCTCTGAGAACAGATTCGGTTTCGGCAATCACAACAGGGTCGATAGCCTCGCCTTTCTTAAAAAGGAGATTTTGGCGGATAACCCAGTTGCGGGTGTTGGAGTGAAAACTGTTGCCTATTTTCTCATAGATATTAATCCGTCCCATACTGTCGTTCCGCACATTATGTCCAAAAGGCGAGAGAACCTTTACCGATATGCCGGTAATGATTTTGCTTTCAAAGGGAACAAACTGCCGGTCGATGGAGTGTTCTTCCTCAACCGGTTCGATACGCGGGCGGGTGGTGAGCAGCGCAAACAGCCTGTTCGACAGTTTTCGTCCCGCCATTACGCGGTGCATTCGGTTGTATATCTCAATATCCTTCTTTTTCGATACCGTGTCGTCGCCCGCATTGCCGGCAAGGATGATGCTGTCGTTGCGGGCAAAACAGGTGAGAGCAAACAGGCAAAAAACAAGCGCCGTTACCGGAAAAATACACGTCCGGCAATGAGATTTTATGTCTTGTATCTTACAAATCAATTGTCTCTGTGTTTATATATCGGATACAAAAGTAATAAAAAAAACGATAATCCCGCAAAATTTACTTATCCCGCAAAATTCACAAAGTTTTTTCCTCCGGCACAGCCAAATTTTTGAGTGTATATTAGCATTTTTGACACAGTTAGTGTTAAAAATTTTAACATTCAGGGTTGTTTAGGCTCACAAATTTACGAAAGTAAAATCAGAGTGAACTTATTTGTAAAGAAATTAATATATCAATAAAATGCCGGCTATATCAAATCAAAAAAACACAAAACAGTGTTAAATTTTCTTAAAAAATTTAATAAGCCTGCTCGGATTTGATTTTTCGCCATACTTTTGCACTGTTTTTCGACAAAGGCTCTTTTGATAGTTTTGAAAAATAAATCGAAATAAAAAATTTTTTCGGTTTTTTTGACCAGACAGATTTTTTCGGTTTGTCAATAAATTTTTAAATTGAATTAATAAAAAAGAAATTATATAAAAATAAAATTAAATTAAATTTTTTAGATTATGAAAAGAGAAAGTATTTTTTTAACAATTGGAATCGCAGTAGTTGCGATAACGCTTACGGTAGCCGGTATCAATTATACTTTGGTATCGATTTCGAAAAGCAATTTCTCAAACCTGACCTTGGAAAATATTGAGTCCTACACAGGTGAAGGCGAACAGGGTGGTGGATATGACTGTCTTATGGAAAAAGACGATTGTGAATTTAAAGTAGAAACCATAATACAGTTCAAGATATTAAAAAGAATGCCATCTATTGGCGGTGTGGAAATGGGTGGATATGTTGATTTAAGTGCCGGTACACAGCTGTACTATAAACCTTTGTTTTTTTGGCCATGGGAAAAACGTTTACGTTGTGGACAGGATATAACATGTAATAAATATCTACAACAATTAGGGCTGATCAATTAAAAATTCATGTAATTTATTAAAAGAAGGGGAGTAAAAGAAAATAATTAAAAACTGTTTTCCTTTATAACCCCTTTTTTTATGATTACCATATAATTTGTAAAAATAATTTATTATGAAATATTTGTTGTTAATATTGTTGTTTGTTTGCTCCTGCTCGTCCAAACAAAACAACACGGTAAAGATAGCGAACAATACTATTTATTTGCATCCGAATGATAAAATAAAGCCGGTTGAACAGGGTTCGGAGTTATTATCGGAGATTAAATTTATACCGCTAAAAGAAGAAGATCAATACGTTATTGCTCACGTAAATAAGTTGATAAGATGTGACTCTTTCTTTTATTTGTGGGATCGTAAGACACAAACAATTTATAAATATGACACTGAAGGCAATCCTGCAAAATTTTTCCATCAGGTTGGCGGCAGTCTGAATGAATATATTGAAATTGTTGATTTTGATATAGATACTGAAAATAAAGAAATTAATATTCTCTGTCTCCCTCCCAAAATACTGTACACGGATATGGATTTCAATGTTAAGAAGGCTGTTGACTTGGATGGTAAAAACTTCAACAGGATAGCCAGTTGGAAAAACACTGCGTTTCTGTATAATCATACCAGAAGAGTGGTTTACAGTATAAATCAGGGTGAAAAATTGAAAGAGTGTTTTAGCACAACAGAGATGCAAGGCGATTTAATAGATGCTTCACCGGCATTTTTTAAAACACAGCAGGCATTGTATTTTCAGTCGCCGGGCGATGATTGTATTTATAAAATTACAGAAAACGAGTTTGTTCCGTATATTACACTGGATTATGACAATAAGCAATCGGCAATAACGCTGCATAATAAAAATGTTCTGGAAATCACATTTGAAGAGCGATTGAAATATCCTGTTCCTTATATAAAAAATATTATTGAAAAAGACAATCAACTGATTTTATTTTATGTTCATGGTATGATATACAGAATGTGTACTTATGATATTTCTCAAAACACATACAACGATCAGATATTGATATCTTTTTTAGTATTTCCAGGTTGTTTTTACAATAATACACTTTATGGAATAGAATATCCATATAATATAGCAAGACAATCAAAAATCACCGAATACAAGGATTTTATGAGAAATTTTATGAGTGGTGTAAAATACGATTTGGATGAAAATATGAGTCTTGATAAAGGTAATGAAAATCCGATTATTGTAGAGCAGATTTTAAAATAATTGTAGCAAAATGTATGGAAAATAAAGTATTATATTTGTTGCTATGTTGTGCTTTTTTTGCATGTCAAGACAAAAAAATGCTTGAAACAAAACGTATAATTAAGGAGTGGACAGGAGGAAAAACCATTTATATTCCGGATATTAGTCCTTCTTATTGGCGAAAAAATGCAGATATACCTGTTTCAGTAAATGATTGTGAGTATAAAATATTGAATTATATAGATTCAACAGGATGTACAAACTGTTTACACATGGATGTATGGAAATCGTATATTGAAGAAATGGGGCATTCTGTGAATTTTCTGTTTTATTTTAACTCGAAAGATAAAAGAAGAATTTTATTGTTGTTGCGAAAAGAACGATTTGAAAATTAT
>JAITIA010000049.1 GCA_031279695.1 Prevotellaceae bacterium
GAAAAAGAGTTACATAAGAGGGCGCTTGGGGAAATAAGGGTTTTGTATTGATAATTGATTGAAAACAAAAGTTTCTACACAATTCACAGTTGAACCACAAAAAGAAACCCCTGACCGCAGATGGTCAGGGGAAAATATTAAAAATTAACCGGGCTTTTTGTATCAGGGCCAAGTAGGTCCATCGTGCCAGTCGGCTTTTGCCCAGAAAAGTACATCACTGTAATTGTCCTGCGAAGCAACCTGAGGAAAATTCATGTTGTAGTTACGGTCGGAATCTGTATAACGGTTGCGGTTACGGGGAAAAGGAATTTCCGCCGCAGGATCGCGATCTTTCAAATAAAGCATACGCGGATAGCCGGTACGTCGCAGGTCGTTCCACTGTTCGCCGGCATATACATAGCCAAAATTCAGCCACTTCTGTTCGAGAATGGCTTCCAGAGGGCCACCTGCGTATGTGGACTCGTCAGGTCGTTTTGTCCAGCGGGCTTCTGCAAAGTTATCAATCCATGTATCGGTGTAGATTGATAAATCCGGATTTGTAACGGCACGGTAAATAATACTGTGAGCATCTTCACCGGTAACAGCAGTTGCCTCATCGCTGGTCTTGTTTTTATGACGATCAAAATAGAAATCCAACGATAGTTTAACTGCCTTTTTGAATGCAGCCTTTGCGTCGCCGACTACCCAGCCACGCTGATAGGCTTCGGCTTTGATAAACCAGATTTCGGCAGCAGTGAGAACAGGCGGATCCCATCTCCAATTGTTTCTAAAGAATCCATACTCACGAATACGGGAAAAAGCACTGAAATTATTCTGATAGAGGGAGTCAAAAGTACTGGCTTCCATACCATTACTTGATCCGCGATATACAGTGGGCACACTTTGTGAGGTTCTACTTCGGTCAACAAACTCTCCGCTGGCATTTACGGTATCGGGCAGTGCAGGTTTTTCCTGATCGAAACGATCAACCGGAATGTCCCCCTTCAGGGTTGCTTTAGAGAAGAAAATTGGCACGCGCGGGTCGTCCTGTCCTGCGACCCAGACGCCTCCATTGCCATTTTTTTGCATCCGGGCAATAAGTTCGCCGCTTGCCATGTGCAGATAGACCCAGTCGAAGCCAGAACCGCCATGTACTGCCAATTGGGAACCGCTACCTTCAGGCGCCACTGTGTACACAATCATTTGACTATTGTCTTCGATAATTGGGCGACCTGTTGGATCTTCCAATATTTGTTTTATAGCATTTTGGCCTTCGGCAGTCAGGTCGCCCTGAGTTGAAACAAGCAAGGCGATACGCAGGCGAAGAGAATTTGTCAGACGACGCCATGCCATCAAATCTCCATGACAGATAAAGTCTTGAGCTTTGAACAAACTCGGTTGTCGGGCAGACTTGAATTTTGTATTCAGCTCATCTAATTTATCTAAAATCCGTTTGTACAGTTCCTTGTCGTCCTGAAAATGAGGATGTGAATCCGCAGGACTTCCGCTTCCTGCAACAGCACCCACTTCGTCGAAAGGAATATCGCCAAAACTGCTCATTATATAAGCCGTCATACCGTACATCATTGTTTCAACGGCAAGCATATACACCTCGTTTTCGGCTTTTTCCGCATCCGACAATTCTTTGTAAAGGCTTTCCATCAACTTGTATCCGGTTATCATTTTTGTAAGATTGCCGTATGGAGGCAAACCATCGGTATAACCCCATATATTATAATACCTTCCGGGATACAGACGAACACCGATAGTATTTGCCTGCTTGCACAGGTTTTGGATTTCCCAGCCAAAGAATCGTCCATATGTACTCATAATCCAGTCAATGGAGTATATTAATGTACCCGGCATCAATTTTTCTATTGCAATATCGGAAGTTTGACTCGGATTTTTGTATCTTTCATCATAATCTTCTTCGGCACAGTTGCTGAACATCAATACGCAAGCCAGCAACATTGTTGTTGAAATAATAAATTTTTTCATCGTTTTATCTCTTTTTTTATATTAATAAATCAAATAAAATTAAAAACTTGCACGCAGTGAAAAACCAACCGTACGGGTAGGCGCAGCAGAATGACCAATCACTAACTGTGCTTTCCAGTCGGTACTGTTCGATGTTTCAGGGTCATAGTCCGGAACCGATTTGGTAAAATAGAACAAGTTGCGACCAAACACCGACAGCGAAAGATTTCTCATGGCAAGGTGTGAAATCCACTGTTTGGGGAAGGCGTAACTTAACGACAGTTCGCGCAGTTTCCACCAGTCGTTTTTAAACAAACCGTTAAGCATTGTTTGGTTATTTGTGCCGGCTCCGCCAACTCCAAAAGCATTTTGAATATAAGTATCGTAAGCAATATCCTTCGTGTTTTCCACGTAACTGCCGTCGGCTTGTTCTACAACGCCGTCGAGACGGATACCGATTTTTCTTTTCATACCGTTTCCATTATCAATTTCACTGAAACCGTCGCCTTCGCGATTTTCCGTCTGTTTGTTTACCCCCATTGCCATGGTGTTCCAGTACATATAGTTGAATATGTAACCGCCAAAGCGGAAGTCGGTAAGGACGTCCAGAGTCAGATTTTGGTAACCGAAACTCACTCCCAGACCGCCCACAACTTTTGGCATGGCGTTGAGAACAGGTACATGTTCGGGATTCATCACATAATTGCCGTCGACATTAACAATACGTCTTCCATAATGAGGACTATTTGCGTCGGTAACTGTTTTGTAAGTACAAGCTAGATAATCGCCCATCGAACTTCCGGCGTATGAACGAGCGCCACCCACTCCGGGAGCATTAAAGGGCATTCCATGGTCGATAAAAGGCACGCCCTCAGCCAAATAATCTATATGGTTTTTGTTGAAACCCATATTTGTTCTGATTGTGAGATTAAAATCCTTAGTTTGAACAGGAGTGCCATACACCATAATTTCAATACCCTTGTTTACCATTGTTCCAGAGTTTGCCCATACGTTGTTGGAACCACTGCCTTGAGCCAAAGGAACTTGGACGAGCATATCGCTGATTTCCCGATTGTAGTAGGAAACCTCGAAACCGGCTCGATTGTCGAAAAGTTTGTTTTCTATACCGATTTCATATTCTACGGTCTTTTCCGGTCTCAATTTATTGTTACCCAAACTGCCCGGAATCTGATTCCATGTAAAACCACTCGGATCCGATTTTGCTTCGTAAGCCATGTTTGCAGCATAAGCCTCAGGCGCATTACCTACAATACCGTAGGAAGCGCGGAGTTTCCCATATTTGTACCACGAAGGCAGATAGTCTTTAAATGCTTCGGTATAAAGGAAACTTATGCTTGCCGATGGATAGAAAAACGTGCGACTATCCTTAGGCAAAGTTGAAGATTTTTCCTGTCGTCCGGTAACATCAAGGAAAACGAAATCGCCATAAGAAACCCCTATTGTACCCATCCATGCGGTTTTCAACAGCGACATTTTGCCATCCAACCCGTCGTCTAAGTTAATAGTTGGCCTTTTGCTGTTTTTGATATTGAAAACATTGTCCATCACCAAACCGCCGGAGGTGCCTACGGAGGTGGCTTTCATCTCTTCGGTGCGTCCCTGCCAGCCCAAATTGGCAGTCAGGTTGATTTTTTCGCTTAATTTTTTATCGAACATCAGCATCACATCGCCATAAACAATTTGATAGGACTTTCTCAGGATGCTGTAGCCGCCCGATAAATCCTGTCTATCAGGATAGGCTGCGGCAGGAAATTCCGATTTGCTGCGGCTTTCTGATGCGGATGCTGTATAATCGGTTGAAACACGGGCTTTTGCTGTCAAACAGGGCAAAATTTTCCACGAGGGTGCAACGCTGGCAATAAGGCGCTGTTCCAATTCTTCGCTGGTGTTTTCAAACGCTCCCCAGAACATATCGCGTATGGAGTGTGCAAAAACTTCGTGAGTATTGAACAAGTAACCTTCGTCCGGAGTATAAACATTGCCAAGAGAACTGTTTTTGTATCCGAGTGAATTTTTATATATTCTTTTCATCAGATCAATATCCATAAACGACCCAAAAGTACTGCCATATCCCCAAAAGATTCCGGTAGCGTCGCCAGGGCGGTTATTAAACTGCTGCACAATATAGTTGCCGGTATAGTCGAGCGATATTTTATCGTTGAATTTTAAATTACCTACAACATTGAAATTGTGTTTCTGATAATCGCCAGTCAAGGAATTGAACTCTTCTTTCATGTGGGTATAAGAAAAACGGGTGTTTGACTTTTCGCTGCCATGGTTGATAGCGACGTTATAAATCCGGTCGTTACCATTTTTAAACAGTTTTTTCCATGGATCGGCGTCTATAACAGAATAGGGACGGAGCGAGCCATCGATATATTTAACTTCTCGTCCGTCATACGCTGGTCCCCAATACATAGATGAATACTGAGGATACAGTTTACCGTCAGTATCCGTGTTAAGACCGCCATTTATAGATTGTGAGGCATTCCACGCACCAAATGAGGAGCCGGGTCCATACTTTCCCTGCATAGGCGGAACGTCGCCAATCATATTGACTTGCATCACAATATTGGCTTCGATAGTGGTCTCTTTACCCTGTGCCTTTTTGCTGGTGATGATAATGGCGCCATTGGCGGCTTCCGAGCCGTAGAGCGCAGTAGCGGCAGCGCCTTTCAGAATACTGAGGCTTTCAATATCTTCGGGGTTAATGTCCACCAAGCCGTTGGAACGCACGCCGGAACCGAGAGAAGCATAATCGCGCGCAGCAATGCTTGCACTCATATCTCTGCTACTTCCGTTGTTTGCATTACCGTTACGGATAGGCACTCCGTTCATAATAACAAGTGGCTGAGTATTACCTTGAAAAGACGACAAACCGCGCACACTGATTGACACGCCGCCGGCAGCGCCGCCCTGAATGTTCTGAATACGAACTCCCGAAGCCTTACCGTAGAGGGCTGTGGCAAAGTTTGTTGCGCCGGTTTTTATCAGGTCGCCTGCGTTGATGGTTGTAACTGCGTATCCGAGTTTTTTCGCCTCACGGGTAATTCCCAGAGCGGTAACAACCACTTCTTCAAGCTCCGTTGTTGTTTCGGCAAGAGTAAGGTTGATAACTGTGCGTCCACCAACGTTCACATCCTGAGAAACATAGCCGAGAAACGATACTTCCAGCACAGCATTGTTGCCCGAAACGGTAATAGAATACTCGCCTCGCGCGTCGGTTACTACGCCGTTGGTCGTTCCTTTTACGACAACCGAGGCGCCCGATAGAGCGGCGCCCGATTCGTCGGTGATTTTTCCCGTAACTTTGCCTTCCTGTGCAAAGAGGGAAATCGAACAGCCGCAGATTAGCAAGCTTAATGCCATTTTGTGCAGCATGTTCATGTTAACTATTTTCAATAACTTTTGTCTCATTTTCTTTCTTTTTTATTTAATTAAGTTAATTTTAAAAAATGTTTAAATACTTTACTTTTAATAATTTAATTGTTTTAATAATAATTTAATAATTTTGGATTTATCCACGGCACGTATTGCCGATGTGATAAGAGTTACTCGTTATTCCTTTCCCATAGGCAACAATATTTTAAAGGGTGATACAAATAAAAAATCCGAAAAACTTCCTTTATGGAAATTTTCCGGAATAGATATGTCAATAATATAAAAATTTTTCCGAAAAAAGACAAGCCAAAATGGGCTAACTGCCTGATTACTTCTCTCTCTCTCTCTCTCTCTCTCTGGTTCGCTAAATGCAAATACAGTGCCATAACCTGTAACACAGAGAGTTACAAATTCCCAAAAATGCCCCAAATTTACAATCAACTTATTCATATTCAATTTATTTTAAAAATAATACAAAAATCTTTAATTTTCCGTCATTTTCTTCTACGTTTTCTCTTTACTTTTTCTTCCGTTTTCTTCGTTTTACAACAATTCTCCTTGTTGTTTTTCTCTGCTTTTTCATCAAATGTTCGATGTCTTAACCGTCATTTTAAGTGTCTTAACATCGAAAATCGACTTTCGCAACGCCATTTTTCTCTATGCGTTTACAAACACAAAAGTACAAAAAATTTTTGAAATGCAAATTTTTTTGAAAAAAAGTTAAAAAAATTTTTTTGAGGGGCTATTTTTATTTAGATCCCGTCCGAAAAGTCGGATACACGCAACTGCCGTCTCGTAGGGACGGAATGTGAAATTTGTTGATTTAAAGTGCAGTCCCGTTGTTCGGACGAGGCTGTGCCTCGTCCGGTTTATCTTGGCAGGCTGCGCCTGCCAACAAAGGTGCAAATGCAGGCACAGCCTGCCTAGATAGAGTGGACAAGGTAGAACCTTGTCCCAACAGCCGGGATAAATAGTGTCCGTCTATAAAGTCGGTCAAAATATTAGTGATTAGTGATTAGTGATTAGTGATTAATCAATTAATCAATTAATCAATTAATCAATTAATCAATTAATCAATTAATCAATTATTCAATATGAATATCGTACATGATACCTGAATTGATTTATCTCAAGGTTCAACTGTGAATTGTGTGAACAATCCATAGAACCCTTATTTTCAAAGGATCCCTCAGTAGAGACGCTATTAATCGCGTCCCTGTGCCCTTATTATTTCCTCTGAGAAAATAAGGGAGATTTACCTTGTGTATCAGGTATCTACTAAGGGCGCTTGGGGAAATAAGGGGTTTGTATTAATAATTTATTGAAAACAAAAGTTTCCACACAATTCTCTGTCGAATCAATATTTTATATCCCTGCAAACAAAACGTTTAAACCTTTTCAGTAAAAGCTCGCCTGCTTTTTTGAAAAGCTCGCCTGCTTTTT
>JAITIA010000195.1 GCA_031279695.1 Prevotellaceae bacterium
GTTTTCGTCAAGTTTAAACTCGAAGACATAAACCGTATTCTCGGTTTCAACCACAGCGTCGGCACGACCGGCGGCGCTACGCTGCTCTGCGTCAATAAACTGACCCATCAGTTTGAACAGCAGATAGAATATGGTTTGATAATGTTTTTCTGTTTTGTTGTTTAACTCGTTGGGAATGCAGGCAAAAAATGCGCGGACACGATTCATAAATGCATCAACATCGCCTGCCCGCAAATCTTCAATAAAATATGCTGCATGAAAATCCTGCTGAATGTTTTGTTTCGGCACATAAACAGGCAGTAACTCGTTCATAAAGCCGTATTTGACCTCCTCGTTGGGATAACCAAGAGTGCATAAATTGTATCTTTCGTCATACGATTTTATTGTCAGATAACCGGATTGATACAATAGCGGAACAAGATTGCCTGCTTCAAGACGATAGTCAGCAATTGCATCAACAGAAATTTTTATGTCTTTTTCCATTTTTGCAATATCAAAATTATTTTCCTTCAGCATTTTTACAAGAAACGACGGCGTTCCGGTAGCAAACCAATATTTGAAAAAATCACGTTTATCGAATGTGTTTAATAGACTGAACGGGTTATATATACATTCGCTATCTTTGGCAAAATGATAGCCGTCGTATTGTTTTTTCAGTTCGGTAAGAGTCTGTTCATAAGTCATTTTCTTTCGTTCGGCAAGTGCTCTGATTTCTTTATCAAAATACGCTTTAATTTCTGTTTCCGAAATTCCGCATACGCCGGAATAATCGTCATCCATACTTATGTCCACCAGATGATTTAAATCGCTGAATACGCTTACTTTGGAGAATTTTGTTACGCCCGTCAGAAATACAAATTTCAAATACTGGTCGGCGTTTTTGAGGGCGCCGTAAAAACTTTTTAATTCGTCGCGAATATCGTCGTTTATTGTTAATTTTTCTATTGTGTTGAGCAGTGGTTTGTCGTATTCGTCAATCAAAACTACTACTTTTTTGCCTTCCTGTTTATGTGCGCGACGGATAAGTTCCATAAAACGAGCCGAATATGTGCTATCTGTTGTGTCTCTGCCCCATTTCTCCTCGTATGGTTTCAGATTGGTGTCAAAGGCGGAATACAAAGATTCGATATTGATATAATTTTCCACATTCATATCGACATAAATCACCGGATATTCAATCCAGTTTTTTTCTAATTCGGCTATTTTCAAACCTTCGAAAAGGTGTTTTTTTCCTAAAAAATACGCTTTGAGCGTGGACAAAAACAGACTCTTCCCAAACCGGCGCGGACGTCCGAGAAAATATGGCGCTCCACTTTCTACAAGTCGGTAAAGATACTCTGTTTTATCGACATAGACGCAATTGTTTTCGCGTAAATCTTCAAAATCCTGTATGCCAATCGGCATTTTTCGTATAGTTTCCATTTGCAAATTTTTATTTTTTTTGACGGCTGCAAAATTACGAAAAAATTTTATAATGCCTCAAAAAAAGATTTAGCGGCATCCTTGGTTGAAAAAAAGATTGAGGCGCTATTGATAAAATCATATAAAAAAACCTTATTTTCCAAAGCGTCCTTTTAGCCATGACCTCCGAACTGTGCAATTTGCGGATATTTTTCCCAAAAAACATGCTTTGCCGCCTCCGATTTTTACCTTGTGAGTTGCTTGGCGGGAAAAAAAATTTCATCCGTATCTACTTTATT
This sequence comes from Prevotellaceae bacterium, assembly GCA_031279695.1. Lineage (GTDB taxonomy): Bacteria > Bacteroidota > Bacteroidia > Bacteroidales > UBA932 > JAIRLF01. The sequence continues at coordinate 1,701 of JAITIA010000195.1, forward strand.
TGGAATATCTTATACTTATAATTACTCTTTGGATATGCCGGCGAGACCTGATATTTCAATTTAATGATATACATTTGTATCTTTAAATATAGTTAATGAATATGAATTTGACGAATAGAACTGTAGGCGAATATTTGGAATATTGGGCTGAGCAAAGACCTGACAAGGAATACCTTGTATATTCCGATCGCAATTTCCGGCTAACATGGTCGGAGTTTAACAAACGAGTGGACGATATGGCTGCCGGTTTTCTGGCGGTGGGCGTCAATAAGGGCGACCATATCGGTATCTGGGCTACTAATGTCCCCGACTGGCTGACAATCTTTTATGCCTCCGCCAAAATCGGTGCGGTGCTGGTTACGGTCAATACCAACTACAAACTGCATGAGGCGGAATATCTGCTCGATAATGCTGATATTCACACTCTATGCATCACTGAGGGCGTTTTCGACGGCAGTTACATCGACATGGTTTATCAGATGCTGCCCGAACTGCGCGAAACGCCGCGCGGACGTCTGCACAGCAAGCGTTTCCCCACTATACGTAATGTGGTGTATATCGGGCAGGAAAAATATCGAGGTATGTACAACACCGCCGAACTGCTACTGCTGGGCAAAAATACGGGCTACGATAAGTTGAACAGCATCAAATCGACCATCGACTGCCACGATGTGGTTAATATGCAGTACACTTCCGGCACTACCGGATTTCCCAAAGGCGTGATGCTCACACATTATAATATTGTGAACAACGGGAAATTTACCGGCGAAGGTATGCATTTTTCCGAAAACGATAAACTATGCTGCTGCGTGCCGCTTTTCCACTGTTTCGGAGTAGTGCTTGCAACAATGTCGTGTTTAACACATGGTTCGACGCAGGTTATGGTCGAAAAGTTCGACCCCTTGGTGGTGCTTGCCTCCGTTTCGCGCGAGCGTTGCACAGTACTCTATGGCGTGCCAACGATGTTTATTGCCGAACTGGAACATCCTATGTTCGACATGTTTGACGTCAGTTCGCTACGCACGGGCATTATGGCGGGCGCGCTTTGCCCTATCGAACTAATGAAACGTGTTACCGAAAAATTGCATATCACATACATTACCAGCGTGTATGGGCTCACCGAATCGTCGCCCGGAATGACGCATTCCGTTATCGAAGATACGTTTGAAATGCGATGCACCACCGTTGGCAAGGACTATCCCGAAACGGAGGTCAAAGTGCTGAACCCCGAAACCGGCGACGAGTGCGTTGTGGGCGAGCAGGGCGAAATGTGCTGTCGCGGATACTTGGTTATGAAGGGATACTATAAAAATCAGCAGGCTACCGATGTGGTAATCGACAAGCAGGGCTGGCTGCATTCAGGCGATCTGGGCGTGAAAGATTCAAACGGATATTACCGTATCACCGGTCGTATCAAGGACATTATCATTCGCGGCGGCGAAAATATCTACCCGCGCGAAATCGAGGAATATCTCTATAAACTGCCACAGATAAAGGACGTTCAGGTGGCTGCCGTTCCCAACGAAAAATATGGCGAAGTGCCCGGCGCCTTCATTATCCTGAAAGAAGGAGAAACACTTACGGAAGAGGAAATCAGAGACTTCTGTCGCGGACAGATTGCTCGTTACAAAATTCCGCATCATATCTTCTTTGTAAAAGAATTTCCGATGACGGGCAGCGGCAAAATTCAGAAATACAAACTTAAAGATATTGCACATCAATTGATTAATGATAGCGCCAAATAGTAGTTGCATTGTATAACAAAAGATAATGGATTATCAACTTGTATCGACCTACAAACCAACGGGCGACCAGCCGGAAGCGATACGGCAAATTGTCGAGAACTTTGCCGCAGACAGGCAATGCTCTACGCTGCTTGGAGTTACCGGTTCGGGAAAGACGTTTACCATGGCAAACATCATTGCCCGTTTGCAGCGTCCTACTCTTGTGTTGAGCCACAACAAGACGCTGGCGGCGCAACTCTACAGCGAGTTCCGTGCTTTTTTCCCGAAAAATGCCGTCGAATATTTTGTTTCATACTACGATTATTATCAGCCCGAAGCGTATATTCCGCACACCGATACATATATCGAAAAAGACTTGCAGATAAACGACGAAATTGAAAAACTGCGGCTTGGCACAACATCGGCGCTCCTGTCGGGCAGGCGCGATGTGATTGTGGTGTCGTCCGTCTCATGTCTCTTTGGTATAGGCAATCCCGACGATTTCCACGCCAACACCATCAGCATTGCTATCGGGCAGCCAATGAGCCGCAACAAACTGCTCTATTCCCTTGTTGATGCAATGTATTCGCGCAACGAGGTGGAATTTAAGCGTGGAGTGTTTCGCGTAAAAGGCGATACTGTTGATGTTTATCTTGCTTATGGCGACTGTGCGCAGAGAATTGTTTTCTGGGGTGATGAAATTGAATATCTTGAAACATTTAACCCCGTAACAGGCGAAACAATCGACACGCCGGAGTCGATTACCGTCTTTCCCGCCAATATCTTTGTAACGCCCAAAGAACGTCTGCATCAGGCTATTCGTCAAATTCAGGACGATATGGTGGTTCAGTGCGATTTTTTTGTTGCGCAGGGCAAGCCAACGGAGGCTAAACGTCTGCAACAGCGCGTTGAATACGATTTGGAAATGATTAAAGAGCTGGGCTACTGTTCGGGTATCGAAAACTATTCGCGATATTTCGACGGGCGCGCGGCAGGCACTCGACCCTTTTGCCTTATCGATTATTTTCCAAACGATTTTCTGACTTTTATCGACGAAAGCCACGTTACCATTCCGCAAATCAGAGCAATGTATGGAGGCGACCGTTCGCGCAAGCAAAACCTTGTGGAATACGGCTTTCGCCTGCCTTCGGCTATCGACAACCGCCCGCTTACTTTCGACGAATTTGAGAACATTGTGAAGCAAACGCTCTTTGTGAGCGCCACGCCTGCCGACTATGAACTTGCCCGCTCGGAAGGCGAAATAGTGGAGCAGGTTATCCGTCCCACAGGGTTGCTTGAGCCTGTTATTGAGGTGCGTCCAACACTTAATCAAATCGATAATCTTGTTGAAGAAATCCAAATACGCGCCAATAAGGACGAGCGTATTCTTATCACCACGCTCACCAAACGCATGGCAGAGGAGCTGCATAAATATTTTGAAAAGATTGGAGTACGAAGCCGTTATATCCATTCCGACGTCGATACTATTGAACGCATTGCCATTATGGACGAGCTGCGCAAAGGCGTTTTCGATGTGCTGATTGGCGTCAATCTTCTCCGCGAAGGGCTGGATTTCCCCGAAGTGTCGCTGGTAGCAATTCTCGACGCCGACAAAGAGGGCTTCCTGCGCTCGACCCGCTCGCTGACGCAAACTGCCGGCAGAGCAGCACGTAACCTCGAAGGACGGGTGATTATGTATGCCGACAAAATTACCGAATCGATGCGAAAAACAATCGACGAAACCGAGCGCCGTCGCGATAAACAGATAAAATACAATATTGCCAACAATATCACTCCAACAACGGCAACAAAAAATGTCGGTCAGATACTCAGCGTTACCCCACAGGCATACGTCGAGCCTGTCGCCGACAGCATTGCCGCCGAGCCGGTGGTTAAATATATGAGTAAACCAGCCCTGCAAAAAGCCATCGACGAAGCGCGTACACGCATGGAAAAAGCCGCCAAAGACCTTGATTTCCAATTAGCAATTGCCTGTCGCGACGAAATGCAGGCACTGATGAAATTACAAGGCACCAATTTTTGATTTTTGATTTAGTGTCCGTCCGAAAACTCAAATACACGCAACCACCGTCCCGCAGGGACGGAATGTTGGTAGAAAACGCAAGCCCAACCTCGCAACCACCGTCCCGTAGGGTGGGAATGTGAATTTGTTGATTTAATGTGCAGTCCCGTTGTTCGGACGAGGCTGTGCCTCGTCCGGTTTATCTTGGTAGGCTGCGCCTGCCAACAAAGGTGCAAATGCAGGCATAGCCTGCAAGGATAGAGTGGACAAGGTAGAACCTTGTCTTATAGCAGAGTTAAAGAAGGGAAAATAAAAAGATGGATAGAGTGGACAAGGTAGAACCTTGTCCCAACAGCCGGCAGGCTGCGCCTGCCAACAAAGGTGCAAATGCAGGCACAGCCTGCAAGGATAGAGTGGACAAGGTAGAACCTTGTCCCAACAGCCGTGGCGGGGCGCTGTCCGTCCGCAGGCTAAAGCCACCGGTTAATAAAGTGTTGTCCCTGCGGGACTTTGGATTGCTATGACGTTCATTTCTTAATAATGGTCTAATAGATATTTTTTCAATAGCACCTCAAAAAAAGATTTAGCCGGCATTCTTCTTTTCTACAAATAAATAAAATGTATTACCTTTGCGCCCGATTTAATTAGTACAAAAATGAATACTTTAAACAGAACAACAGTACCTTATAAGAGGTACAAAGAGCGTATCATTCAATTTGGTGAAGGAAATTTCCTCCGCGCTTTTGTCGATTGGATTGTGTGGAATATGAACTCCAAAATCGGCTTCGATTCGAGCATTGTTGTGGTGCAGCCAATCGAAAAAGGAATGGTTGAAACCCTCAACAAGCAAGATGGTTTGTATCATCTTATATTAAAAGGCGTCGATGATGGCAAGGAAATCTACAACACTCAGTTGGTGGATGTTATTAGTCGCGGCGTAAACCCTTATACGCATTACGATAACTTTCTGGCGCTTGCCGAAAATCCTGATTTCCGCTTTGTTGTGTCGAATACTACCGAAGCCGGCATCGCTTTCGACCCTACTGACCTGATCGACGACAGTCCGCCTGCCTCTTTTCCGGCTAAACTTGTTCAACTTCTGTATCATAGGTTTAATACCTTTGATGGCGCCCCCGACAAAGGGCTTATTATCTTCCCCTGCGAACTGATTTTCCACAACGGACGCGAATTGAAGGAGGTTATCGGCAAATATATCGAGCTATGGGAACTTGGCAATGCATTCAAGCATTGGTTTAACACGGCCTGCGGTGTTTATAGCACGCTGGTCGATCGGATTGTGCCCGGCTATCCGCGCGAAAACGCCGACGAGATTAAGGTTAAACTCGGTTATGACGATAAGTTGCTGGTCGAAGGCGAAATATTCCACCTCTGGGTGATTGAAGCGCCCGAAAGCGTGGCTCGCGAGTTCCCCGCCAACACTGCGGGATTGAATGTGCTTTTTGTGGACAGCGAAGACCCTTATCATCAGCGGAAAGTTACACTTTTGAACGCCCCGCACACCATTATGTCGCCCGTTGCCTACCTTGCCGGGCTGAACACGGTAGGCGAATGCATAAACGACAGTCTTATAAACCGCTTTGTGCACACTATTATCTTCAACGACCTGATTCATACCCTCGATATGCCCGAAGCCGAACTCAAAGACTTTGCCTACAAGGTGCTCGACCGGTTTCGTAACCCCTACATCAACCACCAACTCGCCAGCATCATGCTCAATTCCTTTGCCAAGTATAAAACTCGCGTCCTGCCCGCGCTCAAAACATGCATCAGGCAAGAAGGACGCTTGCCAAACCTCCTCGTTTTTGGGCTGGCGGCTATTGTTTGCTACTATCGCGGAGGTAAACGCGGCGACGATGAAATTATTATTCAGGACAATGACAGCGTGGTCAAACTAATCTACGATTTATGGGCAACCAACTCGTACCAAAAACTGGCTGAGGGCGTTCTGGGAGCCGAATTTATCTGGGGCGAAGACCTTAATGAAGTCGAAGGCTTGCAATTGCAACTTATAGAGTACATCCATGCTATTCAGGAATGCGGAGTGCGGAAATATATCTCCGAAACACTGTTGCCAAGCGTGGAAGCGAATGAAAAAAACCTCAAACAGTAACCACAAAACCATAAATATCTCATGGAAAAATTCTCAAGCAAAGTAATTGACCATCGCTTCGACAAAACGGACGCGCACGGAGCAATTTCGATGCCCGTCTATCGAACTGTATCCTTCGAATTTCCCGATTCCGAAAGCATAGCCGCCGCTTTTCAGAGCCGCGACGGAGCTCACACCTACTCGCGCATATCAAATCCCACCGTCAACTACTTTGAATCGAAGATAAAAGCCGCTTCGGGCGGGCAAAACGTCATTTCGATGGCTTCGGGCATGGCTGCCATCTCCGCTCTCTTTGTTGCAATTGCCCAAAGCGGAGCAAATATCGTCAGCTCGCCACATCTTTTTGGCAATACCTTCTCTTTTTTCAAGTTCACGCTGGCAGATTTCGGCGTCGAAGTCCGTTTTGTCGATACCAACAACCTCCAAAGCATCGAAGCCGCTCTCGACAACCACACCTGCGCCTTTTTTGCCGAACTGATAACCAATCCGCACCTCGAAATCGCCAATTTTCCCGAAATATCGCAACTTCTGAAGTCGAAAAACGTCCCGATGATTGTCGATACCACAGTTATTCCCTGGTGCGGGTTCGATGCAAACATCTGCGGCGTCGATGTAGAAATCACATCGACCACAAAATACATCTCCGGCGGAGCAACCAGCCTTGGCGGAGTAATTATCGACCACGGACGGTACGATTGGAGCAGCAACAGCAAACTTGCACGCCTGCCCGAGCCGCCCGAAAACCTCTCGCGCCTAATGCTGAAACTCAGAACGGAAACAGCAAGGAACCTTGGCGCATGTATCTCCCCCGACGCCGCGCATCTACAAACCATTGGGCTGGAAACACTGCAAGTACGCTACGAAAAAATGTCGGATACCGCATTTCAACTCGCCAAATATCTGGCTCGGCACAAAAAAATTGCAGCAGTAAACTATCCCGCGCTCGAAACCTCGCCCTACAAGCCGGTTGCCGACCGCATCATCGCAGGAAATCCGGGCGCAATGCTCACAATTTGCCTCGACAACAAGGCTCAATGCTACCGTTTTATGGATAAACTCAAAGTCTTCCGCCGAGCAACTAACCTGTTCGACAATAAAAGCCTCGTTATCCACCCCGAATCAACCATCTACGGAGCCATGAGCAACGAAATGAAGGCTCTGGTGGGCGCAAACCCCAATCTTATACGCCTCTCAGCAGGTCTCGAAGACACGTCTGACCTCTTTGACGATATCGATAACGCTTTGAACTGAAATATGTGGGATTATATCAACCAAAACCTCGTCGAAATAGTACTGTCGGTAAACTATTTGACCGCCATCGCAGTTTCTATCATCATGATCCACAATCATACCAAGCGCGACCCCCTTCGCACAATGATGTGGACAATTGTTCTCTTCCTGCTCCCCGTTGGCGGTATAGTGCTATATGTTTTTTTTGGGCAAAACTACCGAAAAACCAAAATATTCAACAAAAAACTCTTCAAAGACCTCAAATATATCGAGCGACTTGCGCGAAAACAGGTCAGCCTTCTCCAAAAAAAAACCATCTTCGACAATTATCCGCAGCACACCGGATTTAAAAACATCATGACCCTGCTGTTGAACAACAGCAAGGCGCTGATTTCGGAGTACAACTCCATTACAACATATCACACCGGAGCTCAAACCTTTGACGCCATCAAAGCCGCCCTGCTATCCGCCAAAAATCACATCCATATCGAATTTTATATCATCGAAGACGACGTTTTGGGCAACGAAATCAAAGATATTCTCGTGCAAAAAGCAACCGAAGGCGTCGATGTGCGCGTGATTTACGACGATGTGGGCAGTTGGAGCCTCCCACGACGATATACACGCGCCATAAAGCGTGCCGGAGGCAAGATATTCCCCTTTATGAAAGTCCGCTTCCCCTTTCTTTCCAGCAAACTCAACTATCGGAACCACCGCAAAATACTTGTGGTCGATGGCAAGCTCGCTTTTATGGGCGGCGTCAATATTGCCGACCGCTATATCGATGGTGGAAAGTTTGGCTACTGGGCAGATACCCACCTCAAAATAGAAGGAGAGGCAACACGCTCGCTCCAAACCATCTTCATGGTCGATTGGTACTTCGTTTCCGGCGAAATACTCATCCGACGGCACCAAAAATACTTCCCCGACCTGCCTCCAACCGGCAAAACGCTGGTTCAAGTGGTCGCCTCCGGACCCGACAGCGACTGGGCTGGCATTATGCAGGCCTATTTCACCATTATCAACAGCGCCGAGAAACATATCTACCTCTCGACCCCGTATTTTATGCCCAACGAAAGTATTCTGACCGCCATTAAGACAGCCTCGCTCAGCGGCGTCGATGTGCGCCTCATGCTGCCCGAACGTAACGACTCGCGACTGGTATATTGGAGCACACTATCGTTCCTTAGCGAGCTGATGGACGCAGGAGTAAAGGTCTATCTCTATACTAAAGGCTTCAATCATTCTAAATTTATCACCGCCGACAGCCGTATTTCTGCCGTCGGCTCAGCAAATATCGACATGCGCAGCTTTGAACACAACTTCGAGGTAACAACCATTATCTACAACGAAGATTTTACCCGCCAACTCGAACGATCGTTCCACATCGACACACAAAATAACAGCAAACCCGTCAATCCAGAGCGCTGGCACAACCGTCCAATCCACAAAACCATAATCGAAGGCTCTGCCCGCCTGCTTACCCCACTGCTATAGCCAGCCGCCAGCCATCACAACGAAATTTTATACATAACCCAACCAGCAATATGCCCGCCATGGCAAGCATATAACCAGCCATATCCGTTTTTTTTCTTTTCCTTCGGATATTTTTTCTTCTTTTCTGATGATTTTTTCTTGCTGTCGCAACTTTTTTACTTCGACGTCGATGTTCTGAACTCCGACGTTGATGCTTTTTACTCCGACGTTGATACTTTTTACTCCGACGTTGATACTTTTTACTCCGACGTTGATACTTTTTACTCCGACGTTGATGCTTTTTACTCCGACGTTGATACTTTTTACTCCGACGTCGATGCTTTTTACTCCGACGTCGATACTTTTTACTCCGACGTTGATACTTTTTACTCCGACGTCGGAGTTAAAACTGACAAGGTGGTACTTCGGAAGTACAGGGGGGGTACTTCGGAAGTACTGGGGGGGTACTTCGGAAGTACTGGGGGGTACTTCGGAAGTGCAGATGGGTACTTCGGAAGTCCCCCTACCCTATTCATAAGCGCCATATTGAGGTATAAAGAAACAAATATCAGAATAAAAAATACAAATTAGACGTTAAAATCATAGAAATCCAAATTAAAACCATCAACTGAAATGTTTTAAACATTAAATGGCATGTTATTTGCTTTGAAATAATATTTCCTACACAGCATATCCACAAAATTAACAAAACTATTGTCGATAAATATCAAAAAATTAATGAAAAACACAAAAATATCGCAAAAAATTAAAAAAAAAATTCATTTCGATGCAACCTTTTGCCGGTATTATGCATCTTAACGTAGTATTAAAAATATTTGTACAATGAAATTAAAATTTTTATTTGTGTCTATCATGCTCCTTTCCCTGTATGGAGCATCGGGTTACCACTACGATGAGTATCAGCCCGTATTTATGGATAGAGAAAATCTCGAAAAATCGGTCTTCTATCTCGAAACCGACAGGGAATTGAACAATCCGGGCAAGATTTATTGCCTTGGCAACTACATCTTTGTAAATGAAAAATACAAAGGCGTACATGTTTACAACAATACCAACCCCGAAAACCCCGTTAAGCAGGGATTTATCTTCGCTCCGGGATGTATCGACATGGCAGTCAAAGATAGTATTCTCTATCTCGACAATTCCGTTGACCTCGTTGCCTTCGACCTCGCCACGCGGCAGCCTGTTAAGCGCATTATCAATGTTTTCCCCGAGCCCTTGTCGCCTTCCGGCGACCATCATTGGGGTAACAGACCGGCAAATCACATCTTAATAGAATGGAGGAAACGATGAAAACAGGAAAACTCTTCTTTGCACTGACAATCACAGCGTTTTTAGCCTCATGCAGCACGGGCGATGGCAGCGGTAGCAGCGATTCTACCGGCTCGTCGTCGGGAAAAGGCGGCTCAATGGCGCGATTTTGCGTCGCCGGCGACTATTTATACACAGTTGATAACCAAAATCTGAAACTGTTCAATATCGAAACCCCGAATAACCCGATATTTTACGAACAAAGAACGATAAATCTCGGCTCCGGCATCGAAACAATCTTCCCAATGGATACATTACTGTTTATTGGCGCGGTGGATGGTATGCGCATCCTCGATATAAGCGACGGTCGCTTCCCCCAATATCTGTCGCTCACCCGCCATATCACAAGTTGCGACCCCGTAGTGGCGTCTGGCAACTATGCCTACGTAACGCTCAACTCATCAAGTATCTTCTGCGGGCGCGGAAGTAACGTTTTGCAGGTTTATGATATCTCGAATACCTCCGAACCTCGGTTTATCCGCGAAATACCCTGCTATTCGCCGCGCGGACTTGGAGTGAGCGAGGGAAAACTCTTTGTGTGCGACAATAACGGGCTGAAAGTGTTCGATATTGCCGCCAACCCCGCCTTTCCAAGGCAAATCGACGACCTTTATTCGACGGGCGTCGAAGTAAAAACCGCCTACGACGTGATACCAATGGGAAATACGCTGATACTGACAGCGTCGAACGGGATATTTCAGTTCGATTACAGCGGAAATACACTGAGATTATTAAGTAAAATATCAACAAGCAAGTAAATATGAGAAAAATAGTGATAATAATTGTCGCTCTGCATCTTGCGGCGTCAATCAACGCGCAGCAAAGCCCCGAAACGCCGGCAATCGACTTGCCCAAGAAACGTTTAGCAATCTCGGCGCACCCAATGTGGTGGCTCAACAACACTTTTCGCTTCGACGTAGAGTTTCGTTTGCGCAACACGCCTGCGTGGCTGCAAATCAGCCCCACAATTTATTCATTCATCGGCGATAATAACAATAATTATAGTTCGTACGACTACGGTAACTACGCTATGTTCTCTGGCGACATGCTTAGCCGCCTCGCCGGCGCAGGTATAGAGGCAAACTACAAGTATTTTATCGACAAAAAGGAGGGTTGGTACGTCGCCGGCGGCGTGTCGTACAGCTACTACCGCGCTAAACGCAACCAGCCATACCTTCGGAGCTACGTCGAGCATGGACTGGTGTATTATATCGAAGAATTTGGCGCCGTATCGCAGACAATCAACAAAATAGGGATGAATGCATACATAGGCTACCAAGTTCCCCGACGGAAACACTTCCTTACGGAGTTTTTCACCGGACTTGGCTACCGCCACAGTTTTATGAAATACCCCAACGCCCATAGTTTCAACTATGGCATGTTGTCGCCGGGGCACACCGGCTTTGTATTTATACTCGGCTTGAAACTTGGCGTAAAGTTCTACTAACCACTTAACTCCATTTTCGGAGATTTTTAACGGAAATAGCCGCTACGAGTTTCGCAGCGGCTATTTTTTTTGGTTGAAAATCTGCCGGACTTTTATTTTTCTTCCAAAATTTTTTCTAACATTCTTTCAGGATTGTTTATAAACAGTTTTGTTATTTCAAAATGTCTGGTATCTTTATAGGGGACTTTTTCTATACCATTTTCGCTGAATTCCAATACTTTTGAACCGGGAAATGCCATTAATATCGGAGAATGAGTTGCAATAATAAATTGTGAATTATTTTTTACTAATGAATTCATTTCAATCAATAATACTAATAATTTAGAAGGCGATAATGCGGCTTCGGGTTCGTCAAATATATATAAGCCATTTCCGGAAAGTCTGTTTTGTATTAATGCTAAAAAACTTTCTCCATGTGATTGATTATGTAAAGAAATTCCACCATAACTGTTTTTTATTGGCGGACCTCCCCCTTCTTTATCCAGTTCATCCATATTGGTTGCGAAATTATAATAACTCTCCGCTCTAAAAAAGAAACCGTCTTTGGGATATTTATTTTTAGCAAGTCTCAGATATTCATAGAGATTTGAATGTGTTCTGCTTGTTGTAAAATTGAAATTTTTTGATCCTCCTTCCGCATTAAATCCATACGCCACCGCAATTGCTTCTATTAATGTTGATTTACCTGTACCATTTTCACCCACAAAAAATGTAACATCATGGTCAAATGTAATGCATTTATTTTTAGTCAAATATTCAACCACAGGCAAGCCTGTTAAATATGATTCTTCTTCAATTTTTTTGTATAAAGTAACGCGATTAATATATTTCCCATCCATATTTATTCCCTTTATATCTTAATTGAATTTTTTGTTGCTCTGTTATTTTTGTAATAAAATCTGTCTTCGCCTGTGTGTAATCTTCTCGATTAAGCGGTGTATCACCTTGTTCTCCGTTCCCATTTTCTTTCTTCTGAAAATAGTGTATTTTACTGTTATCCCTTTCTAAAACTTTGTGTTCACCGGCGTTTATTCGCATCTTCATTTCCGTTTGCTTCAAATATTGTTTGCATTGCTCTGTTTATTTGGCTTTTGTCCAAGTTTGTGTTCTGCCTAATGCCGAAAAGCCTACATAACCTCTCAATTTCAGTGTGTTTTCGTTTTCCAAATAGAAATAAGCCTTGTAGGTTTTGCCACTTTCAGGATCATAAATAGTTCCTCCTTTCCATTCTTTTTTTCCGTCAAATTCAAAATCTTTTAAAACCACCAATCCGACAA
>JAITIA010000202.1 GCA_031279695.1 Prevotellaceae bacterium
TTCGTATTCAGCGTTTCGCGCTCTATCCATATTTTGGCAAAAATATCCTGCGCCAAATCTTCGGCGTCGTCTTCCGAACGGATCAGTCCGGTTATAAAACGCTTCACTTTGTCGAAACATGACATGTACACTGCTTCAAAAGCCTTGTGTTTGCCCTTTTTTAAATCTTCTAAAACTTCGTTCGTTACAGTTGTATGTTTTGCATATTTGTTCGAATAAATTTTCCGGTAGCGGCAAAAGTAGGTTATAAATTTGAAATATCCAAATACATAAAATACAGGTTCAGGGCAAACTTTAATTTGATTATTATTTCCTAATACATTTATAATCACCAATATTCTTATTTGACTGTTATTTGATTCGGTCGTTATTCCCTGTCTTTCTTCACCAAATGCTGCATCACGTCGTTTCCAGCTTCGTCCGTAAAGTCGGCTATGACGGGGATTTTTTTGTAAGCCTTTGTTTCGGCGGCGACTTTTGCATTATCCACAACGATTTCACAGTGAAAAATCTTCTGTTCGATGCGCTCATCGAAGTTGTCCGACACTGAACCTGCAAACATGCCCTGCGTGAGGTTGCTGATTTTGCTTGCCGGAATCAGACTGTCCAACTACGTGGAAATAGACGTTGATTTGTCCTGCCGGTTAATCGTCATGGACTGGCGTTTTTGCAACACCTTTCCGAAGCGTTCCGAAAGCGTTTTTGCAGATTCGCCGACTACCTGTCCGGAAAAGATATTCCCAACTGTGTTCTGTACGACTTTGCTTTCCTTGTCGCCATAGTCGCGGTTTAGTTGCGAAAAGTCCTGAAAGCCAAGACAGACGGCTACTTTATTTGAACGCGCCGTTGCTATCAGGTTATCCAAGCCTCTGAAATAAATTGTTGGTAACTCGTCTATGATAACCGAAGATTTTAACTTTCCTTTCTTGTTGATTAACTTGACAATACGGCTGTTATACAAACCCAAAGCTGCCGAATAAATATTTTGCCGGTCGGGATTATTGCCTACGCACAGGATTTTCGGCTCGTCGGGATTGTTGATGTCTAAAGTAAAATCATTGCCTGTCATTACCCAGTACAACTGCGGGCTTATCATTCTGGATAATGGGATTTTAGCACTCGCTATCTGCCCCTGTAACTGGTCGGCTGCGCCTCCCTGCCATGCGTCCATGAACGGACTTAAATAGTTCTCCAATTGCGGATAAGATGTTAGAATCGGGAAAATATCTTCGTATTTCCTGTTCAAAAATTCGATGGCATGAGGGAAAGTACAGTATTTGCCGCTTTGGTAGATTTTAAGATACCAAACGATTGCTGCCAAGAGGATTATGGGCGATTCCACAAAGAAATCACCCTGTTTCTGAATCCACGTCTTATTCAAATTTAACATTATTGTGTAGGCGCTTTCGTAGGCGTCACTGATGTTCGTCATAAACTCCGGCGCTATCGGGTTGCATCGGTGCGACTTGCGCGGATTGTCGAAATTAATTACATAAAACTTGGGCTTGACTTTATATTTATCCATATTTTTAAGCATTGCATTGTAGGCGATTACCGATAAATCATCGAATTTGTAGTCGTAGCAGTAAAGCGCGAAGCCTTTGCCTATCTGCTGCTTAATGTAATTGTTTACAACGGCATACGACTTTCCGCTGCCCGGCGTTCCCAGCACGATACTTGCGCGAAACGGATTCACGACGTTTATCCAGCCTTTGTTCCACTTCTTTTTATAGAAAAATCGCGTCGGCAGGTTTACCGAATATTCGTTTTCAATCAACCGTGTTTCCTGCATGAACGATTCATTATCAATGTTAAATACGTCATCCATGAGATTGTTTTTCAACAGGCGGCTCATCCAAATTCCGGCAACCAGCAACAAAATATATCCCAATGTCAAAGTAAAGATATACAGGGCGGTATTGGCTACTAACGGTAATGGCAAATAGAGCAGCCACCAGTTGAGGAAAAACAAAATAAACCCGAAAAACAGACACAAATGGATATTCCTCCACTTGATTTTTTCTTCCTTCACGCCCTTTGTTCTCAGACACGACAGAGCTAAAAACATGACAGCAAAGAGTTTTGTCCACAAAACGGAAGTGAACAAACCCGTTGTCCAGTTAAAATTCATCAGGATTTTATCGACTACGCCGATATTCACCCCACAGTCCACAATATACTGATAACAAAACCAGTACACGTTTATCACACAAAATAAAATACTGATGGCACGCATAAACTCCATCGTTTTTGCCAAGCCTCTTAAATCATCTTCCTGTTGCATAATTTCTTGAATTATAAATTATTAATTATAAGTTATCAGATACGTCTTTGACGCTTTTGTTTCTTTTTCAAACGGCGGACAAAATTCTGTTCCGCTATCTCGTCGCCTGTTGTTTCGGGCGTGAACAGGTCGAACAGTCCGCCAATGCCTGAACCTTCATCATTGGTTTGGGTCGGTTGGAACATTTGGGTCTTGGTAGACGGATTATCCGTTTCGGATAAATTTTTGCCATTGAATAAATCATTGAAAACGTTAGCCGAAAACTCTTTTCCCAAACGCGAGCCGTTGAACACAGAATTTTGCAGGTGCGCCCCCGTGAAGCAGCAGAAAATGAATGTGTCGCGTATCTTTTCCATGTGCGGGTTTTCAAACCTGTACTCTATCAGCGTTTCCACTTCCTCCTGCGTCAGGTAGCCCCTGTCCGTTTTGTGCCACTGAAGTTTGTTGTCGTCAAACGGATTTTTGTATATCCATTCGTTTTTAAGTGCAAGCCCGACAATGTGCCGCAATCGTTTCAGGTGCTTGGTCACCGTGTTGAGCGCACTTTGACACCGGGTAAGAAGATATATTTCAAAATCGCTCAAAAAAATGTGATTGATGTCTTTAAAAGGCATATCTGCGGGACTTGCTTTTCCGAAACTGTTCTATTTTGTTTATTTGGCATCCCTAACTCCAAAAATAATTGTAACTTTATACCGTTTTTTGACAAGATAAAAGGATATGCAAGAAGAAGAAACAGACAAAACGTTATAATGGCTTGAACTTTTAGAAGAAAGTAACCTGGTCGAAAAATCGTCAATCATAAATCTAAAATCAAAAATCAGAATATGACAAATTACGAGCAAATAGAAATACAAGTCAAAAATTCGCCGACTCTGAAAATGTTGCGAGGAGGAAATGCGGCATTGACCATTTCGTTTTTGCTCACAATTTTCAAGGAAACAAATGAACAACCGGTTTTTTTTCAAAATCTCATACAAAAACTGGCCAATTATCTCGATGATTTGAACTATCAAGATGAAGAAGAAACAAGTTTGAATAGTTT
>JAITIA010000258.1 GCA_031279695.1 Prevotellaceae bacterium
GGATGCAGGAAATTCTTTGGCAACCGTTTCTACCGAGCGATGCAATCCTACGGATTGCTTGATTGCTCCGCCTTTCACTTCAAAATCATATTTCGACCGACTTTATGGACAGACACTAATTACGAAACATCTTTTAGCCCTTGAACACAATCCGCGTCCTTTCGGCTGTGTAAAATTGTCGGGATTTGAGAATACATACCGTATTCGTGTTGGCATCTATCGAATTATCTATACAATTGAGGATAATATTCTTACGGTGGAAATCGTCAAAATTGACCATCGAAACAAAGTGTATAAATCCAAAGACTGAGATGATTACGGCAAATCATTTCCCGTTCTTTTTCGACGATGTGCCGGAGAAGTTCAGCAATATTGGAAAATGGTCGCTGAACCCGCCGACGTAAACAATACCGCGATATGTTCGTTTCAGGGAAACGCCTTTTCCGGAGCTTTCCTCCATCAGAAAATCGGGTTTGAATATTTGCATATCGTCGGACGAGCAGCGCAGTTGCGCTTTGTCAAACATCAGATTGCCGGAAACAAGAAACTGGTCGATCATTTCCCATCTGTTGCGGTATCTGATTGTCCCTTCGCGTTTTTTGTACAGTGGCACTGCAAGGTTGTAGAGGTATCCGATGCCGCTGTTTTCGGTTTTGGCATCGAGAATTTTCATCGGTTTGCTGTCGGGATAATCGTTAAAATCGCCCATCAGACAGATATTTGCTCTGATATTGGTTTTGAAAATCGAATCGACAAGATTTTTCAGAACTTTTGCCGCCGCCGTTCTGCCTTTTTCCGACGCTGCTCCGCTCCATTTCGACGTCCAGTGATTGACAAAAAAATGTATGGTATCCTTGCCGCTGGCTATTCCTTTGACATGGAGTATATCCCTTGTGGCTCTGCCAATTCCGTGCGGGCTGGACGAAACCACGCGGAACGAACTTTTCCGGTAGAGCAGCGCCACGTCGATGCCTCTGGGGTCGGGCGAGTCGTAGTGAACGATGGCGTAATCGAATTTTGCCAGCGGAGTTTCTTCGGTCAATTGCCTGAGTACGTATTTGTTTTCCACTTCGCAGAGACCAATAATATCGGGCATTCGGTCTTCGCCGGCTGCTGCAATCACTTTGCACAGGTTGTTGCGTTTTTTTACAAAACGTGCTTTTGTCCAGTGATTTTCGCCGTTCGGGAGGAAACTGTTGTCGTTGGTCGAAGGGTCGTCCACAGTGTCGAAAAAATTTTCGACATTATAGAACATCACTTTGAAATTCTGCGCATTGCCGGACACTGCCGGCAACAGCAGTATTCCGGCTACAATTACAGCAATTTTTTTGCAGAACAATTTCTCTGCACCCGATTTTCGTCGCATTAGACTGGTTTTGTGTTTATTGACTGTCCGATTTCTGCTCAACTTCGTTATTGTTTGCGTCGTCCGCCGCGTTGTCGGTTGCGTTGCCTGCTTCGTTGCTCACAAAGTCAAGCATATCAAGTTTTTGAAGGGTATTGTACCATTCAACTATTTTTTTGATATGCGAGGGAAAAACCCTGTCGCGGCTATATTCCGGTACAATTTTCTCAAAAAAAGCAAGCAGTTCGTTTGTTGGCGATTTGTGCGAAAGAATTTGTTTTCCTTCATATTTATCCTTGATTTTAAGGAAAATATCTTTCAGCATCAGGTCGTCGGCGGTGGTAAAGATTGTGATGTCCGACAGCGGACTTGCTTTTGCCGAAGGCGGTAAACAACTGCGTTTTCCGTCTTGAAGATTTTCGACAATCATGCCCAAACGGGCTTGCGACAGGTATCTGTACAGTCCATGATAATTTGCGATGGATACAATTTTTTGTAAATTGGTTTGCATAATATTTATTTGATATTTATTTGATACTTAATTTAATAATCGTCATTACGGAACAATGTTCCTCTGTATTTCCAGTATTGAATGATAAGAAAGCCGAACAGCATTCCGCCGATGTGTGCAAAATGCGCAATACCATCGCTTTGCCGCAGTCCGGAAATTATTTCTATGCCGCAGCAGATTACCACAAGCCAGATGGCTTTCAGTCTGACCGGCGGCAAAATCAGTTGCAGTTCTGCTTGGGGATACATCATTCCAAATGCCAGCAACACGCCATATACTGCGCCCGAAGCGCCCAGACAGGGCGATGCAAGTATCTGATATAGATTAGTATCGGCAACATATTCAATTCTTACCCACTGCGACAGGAGATACAGACCGGCAGCGCCCAGACCGGTAATCATATAGTATGTCAAAAATTTGCGCCTGCCCCAGATGCGTTCTATTGTACAGCCAAACATCCACAGAATGTACATGTTGAAAAAGATATGAAAAAAATCGGCATGCATAAATATATGCGAAACTATCTGTATGACTTTAAAATAGGGCGAGGACGGATAGAAAAGCGCAAAAGTACTGATCATGAAGGTCTCCTTAACGAGTGTTATCATGAACATCAGCACATTGACGATTATCAGGTTTTTTACTATCGGAGGCGTTGCCCCAAAGAGAGAATTGACGTTCATGGTTTAATCTTCTGCCGACATGTTGTGAAATATGTTTTGGACGTCGTCGTCGTCGTGAAATTTTTCTATCAGTTTATTCAGTTCTGCAACCTGTTCGGGCAAAAGCGTTTTCAGTTCGCCGGTCGGGATACGGTCGAAATTTGCACCAACAATTTCAAAACCTGCATCTTCCAGATATTTCTGAATGTCGCCAAACGATTCAAAGGCACCATAAACGATTATGAGGTCGTCTTCCTGAAAAATTTCTTCAACGCCGTAGTCAATCAGTTCAAGTTCAAGTTCTTCAATATCGACGCCGTCTTTGGTTTTGATTTTGAACACGCACTTGTGGTCGAACATAAATTCAACGCTGCCGGATGTTCCCAGCGAGCCGTTGTATTTGTTGAAGTAGCTGCGAATATTTGCCACTGTACGGGTTGGATTGTCGGTTGCTGTTTCGATGATAAATGCCACGCCATAAGGTCCATAGCCTTCATAAACCATTTCTTTATAATCGGACTGGTCTTTTTCGACAGCCCGTTTTATTGCCCGTTCGATATTGTCTTTGGGCATGTTTTCCGCCTTGGCGTTTTGAATAATCGCTCTCAGGGCGGGATTGGTTGCAGGGTCAGCGCCTGCTCGTGCTGCAATAGTCAGTTGTTTACCGAGTTTGGTAAATACTCTTGACATATTTCCCCAGCGTTTCATTTTTGTCGCTTTGCGATATTCAAATGCTCTTCCCATAACTATAAATATAAATTTTGTCCATTAAAATTCGGCCGCAAAGATATATGATAAATTTCAATTGCTAAAATAAATTTTTATTATCCTGATACACAGTGTCATTTCGGATACCTCAGGAACAATTAATCCCTAATCTGAAATCAAGTAATCAGAAATCAGAAAACAATTAACCCCTGTCGCTGAAAAGGAAGCACTGATAAAACTTAACTACGAACAGGGGCTAATCTTAATATTAAACTTCTACCATACGAAATTTCCGTTTGTGAAATTTTTATTTGTACGGTGCAAAAGTAATTGAAAAAACCGTTCGCACAGCCAATATTTCTTTCAAAACGAAAAAAATATATCTGAAAGCGAAAAAACACGTACCGAATCGTCTTGTGAAACTGTTGAATTTTGTCCGTAAATTAGCCCGATTGGATAAAATTTCCGTTTTTTCAACCAAAAATAATGGAATATCGCCGGTTAATCATCAAAAAACGCAGTATTTTTTTTCCGATTTAGTTTCAAACTCAATCAACTCATTTTCAATTGTTTTCACAGGGATTTCCTTTCCTTCCAAAAATACCTTGATTGGCGTTTTTGTACGCAGGCGGCAGGTTTTATCGTATTTCGATTTGATAACGGCTTTTGTCAGTTTGGATTTATCCCACGAGAAATCAAGTTCATAGCCGCCGCGAGCGCGGAAACCCTTCACTGCGCCCTTTGCCCACTGTTGCGGCAGGGCAGGAAGGAGCGATATTTCGCCGCTGTGACTTTGCATCAGCATTTCGGCGACGCCGGCAGCCACGCCCTGTATAGCCTGATTACCTTCAAATGAGGGAGATATCTGGCTGTCCTCCTCGTTTGGATGCAAACTGACGTCGGCAAGCATTTTATGAAGGATAGTGTATGCAGCGTCAGGCTCTTCGAGGCGTGCATGCAGGCTGATTTTCCATGCGCCCGACCAGCCGGAGTTGTTCACCGTGCCACGACGTTTGAGCACTGTTCGCACAGCCTCAGCAAGTTCGGGCGTTCGGCGCAGCGCAATATCGTCGTCGGGATACATGGCGTAAAGATGCATGACATGTCGATGAGTAGGTTCAGGTTCGTCGAAATCGTAGAACCATTCCTGCAACTGCCCGTGTTTGCCGATTTTATGGGTGGGCATCCGGTTGATAAGTTGCTCCATTTGAGTGCGCATTTCGGCGTCGGCGTTCAGCGTTTTGCCTGCGGCGATGCAGTTACGGAAAAGATGCTTAATCAATTGAATATCCGCTGCTGCCGCAAACGATACGGCAACGTATCGTCCCGTTTCGTCGAAAAAACTGTTTTCTGGCGAGGTGGACGGGCTTGTTACCATCAAACCCGTTTCGGGGTCTTCAACCAGAAAATCGATACAAAATTCTGCCGCGCCCTTCATCAGTGGATAAATTCGTTTCAGATATTCCGTATCGGGGTTATATTCATAATGATCGTAGAGTTGCTGCATGAGCCACACTCCGCTCAGAGTCCACAGCCCGTAGTGCGGATAAATGTCGGTGGGAGCGCTGTGAAACCATACGTCCGTGCCGTGGCAGGCGCACCATCCGCCACAGCCAAACATCTCTTTTGCAGTGCGTGCGCCCGATTGCGCAAGGTTTTCGACAAAAAGCAAAAGCGATTCGTTGATAATTGGCATATTTGTGTTTTCCACAGGCCAGTAACATTCCTGAATATTGATATTCAGCGTCCAGCGTCCGCGCCAGCGTCCGTCCATGTCGTTCAGCCAGGGGTTGTGATTGTTGAAAGCCAGCGTTCCCTCGCGCGCCCCGCAAAGCATCAAATAACGGGAATACTGAAAATAACGCGCCTCGTAAGCAGGGTCAATTGCGCCTTTGCGTATTGCCTCCATTGCCTGCGTGGTGGTTTGCAGCGGGTTGGGGTCTGCGCCCAAATCAAGCCGGCAAGCATTGAATATGGGGCAATAATCGTCTAAATGACGCTTTAACAGTTCTTTACATGAATATTGCACGGCATTGCCGATATAATCTTCGCAGCGTTTTTTCTCGTTTGCCGACACGTCGTTCCAGTTTACCCAGTTGGTGGCGCCGGCAAGCACAAGCACCACCTCGTCGGCGTTGGAAATGTTGATTTTATCACCGTCGATGGTGCGTTTTCCGCCCTTGATTTGTGTTTGGACACGTGCCTGCCAGCGCATTTGAGGCGGAAGAATGATTTCGTGAGGTTTTTCAGAGATAGTTGAACCCTCCATCACCACTGCGTCGCCGTCGATACGCGCTTTTGCCGTTGGCTGCAGGCTGGTGAGCCAAACAGAGAGGTTGATTTTTTCCTTGCTGTCGGCAGTGATGTGGTAAACAATCACTTGCTCTGGAAAACTGGCAAAAGTTTGTCGCGAATATTTCACGCCGTCGAGAGTGTACGATACGTTTACAAGTCCCTTGTCCATATCGAGTTCGCGTCGATAGTCGCCTACTTTGTCCGTTTGATGACCGGCGTATGCAATGTTCAGCTGTGCCATCGGCTGGTAAAACTGCACATGCACCGGGTCGCCAAAAAGTTTCTTTGCTTCTTCGTTAGCTGCCTGCCAGTTACGTGCAAAAGTGTATTCGCGCACTTTGGCAAGCGCCTCCTGAGCGTCGCGGCGGGCAGGATTATAAGGTCCTCCCGTCCAGAGCGTTTCGTCGTTGAATGGAATAATTTCGTGATCGACATTTCCGGGCATCATCGCCACAAACCGCCCTGTGCCAATGGGTATGCCTTCCCAAAATTTGGTTGCGGGCTTGTTGTACCACCATTTCATTGACGCCTGATTGACAGTAATTTGCTCGTTTTCTGCACACGAGGCATAAACGGCGCAAAGAGCCGTCACAAGAATAGTTTTAATATTTTTTTTCATTTCTGTTGATGTTAAATTATGTATAAAATTCGGCGCAAAATTACATAAAAAAATTCAACTATGATAATTGATTGAAAAAAAATTGAAGCGCTATTGATAAAATCATATAAAATGCCCTGATTTTGAAGGTACTGAGCAAGCTAAATTTTTCCATGAAAGTAAAATAAGTGTTCAAAAAAAGAGCGGTTTTGGCGCGTGCTATTCTCTATTGACATGAATGCCCTGACGGGCAAAATAACAACACAATCGGCAAACTCTATCACAGACACATAAATAAATGGGATACAGGAATAAATCCTGCATCCCAATATATTTTTGTCAAAATCATTGCATTGTCGCCTGTTGAATTTTGGTCTGACAACTGACAACCTCACTGATTTTTATCCGGTTCGCACACTACTCTGAAACCTATTTTTGTGCAGTCCGACAGCCACCACATGCTTTTGGGCGATTGGGGGTCGGTTTTCAGCCATTCTTCGGTGCGGGAATAGTCGCGCGATGCTGCGCGGAGATCTTTGGCGTCCGACGAGTATGAGCCGCCTCTGACAACGTGTTCTGTTCCGCTCTCCGGACCTTTGGGGTCGGTAATGGATTGTTCTGTTTCTGAATATATTGTGGGCGAATACCAGTCGGAACAATATTCCATAACATTGCCGAGCATGTTTTTCAATCCAAAGGGATTTGCTTTGACCTTGTTGCCCGGATATGTGCGTCCGCCGGAATTTTCCTGATATATTACATAACTGTTTATCACTGCGGTATCGATGCCGAACACTCTGTTCAGCCATCGTTCGCGTGTATATTTTTTTGGACTTCCTTCGAAATAGTATGGCGTTGAGGTATTTCCGCGCGCGGCATATTCCCATTCCGCTTCGGTGGGCAGCCGGTATTTTTTGCCGGTCTTCAATGTCAGCCATTTACAGTATATTTCGGCGGCATAGTGCGACATGGTGATTGCCGGATTGTCGTCGTAACCCCAGCCCTGGTCGGGTTGTCCGTATGGCGGCGTGGGACCGCTGACGGCGTCGGGTTCGAGATTTTTAGCGCGTGTCAGGTTTTGATCGACCCGTCCTTCCGTCTGTGTTTCAAAGCGGAAGGTGAGAAATGCATCCCAAGTAACTTCAACTTCCGACATATAGAACGGGCTGACGGTAACATCGCGCACCGGACCTTCGTCTTCATTTCTAAACTGTTCATTTGCGGGGCTGCCCATTTTGAATGTTCCGCCGGGGATGGCTTTCATGTCGAACGAGATAGAAGTGCCGGGTACTTTTTCGGTAAAATGCTCGAAACCTGTTAATTTAGCAGCTGAATCGAAAATCTCTTTTGTTTCATCCGTTGCACTTGCGCCAAAGAGCGTATTTTGCTTGTGCGAGTATTGCGGATCGTAGTGCCCGACGTCGAGATGGCAGCCAATACATTGAAGATTAAGTTTTTCCTTGTTTTCTTCATAGTACATGTGCGAGAATGCGGCTTCGTTCGACATGCCTTTTGTGTATAAAGCCTTGTGGCAGTCCTCGCACGATTCGTTGTAAACAATTTTTACTGCATGTTCCAGCCGTCGTTTCTGTGCCCAGTTGAACGAAGCGCTGTCCTTTGTCCAATATGCCCACAAGTCGTGCAGTCCTATTTGTCCTTTGACCCACAGGTGATTAAATGTTCCCTTGGGAGGCAGATGGCAATCGACGCAATGAACAACCACGCCGCTTTTGGTGTTGTGATGGGACGACTGTTCCCAAGTCTGGTCGGCTTCCGGATGGATATGACACGACATACAATATTCGTCAGTGGAAGTGTAACTTACAACCCTGTCGAAAAAAAACATCAGCAATAAACCTGATACTAAGCCTGTTGTAAAGAGCAGGCGTCTCTTTTTCCATTTTTTTAATTTCATTCTTTTTTTCTTTTCTTGTGCCATAATCGAGCAATTTTCACGATTAAAATTCGCCTCAAAAGTATAAATTATTTGTTGATAAATCAAACTCACACTCTTTTTTTGGCTCGAAACAGCATTTTTTGCGGCTTATATCTTATTGATAATGTGAGATAAAATATTTTTTTTACAAAAATGGATTTTTTTACAAAATTATACTGTATTTTTGCAAAAAATTTAAAAAAAAGATGAACAATTTGAAGAAAACAGTTGAACAATTTGTATCGGCAAAGGACATACAAGTTGAATTGTTGGGAGCGGGACACATAAACGACTCCTACAAAGTGTCGGCAGACGGCAAAAATTATGTTTTGCAAAGAATTAATCATTTGATATTCAAGAATGTGCCGGAATTGCAAAACAATATTATGCGAGTAACCGCTCATATTGGCGGCAAACTGGCAAACAAAGGCGTTGCGGAACTCGATCGCCGCGTGTTGAGCCTTGTGCCGGCAAAGGACGGGCAGTCCTTCCACCTCGACGAGGCGGGAAACTATTGGCGGATGACAAAATTTATTGCCAACAGCCGCAGTTACGACAATATCAACCCCGAACTTGCTCGTATGGCGGGCGTTGCCTTTGGCGAATTTCAACAGATGCTCTCCGATTTGCCCGCTCCGCCGCTTTATGAAACAATTCCCGATTTTCATAATATGGAATATCGGCTGGAACAATTCTGGGAGTCGGTGAAACTCAACCGTGTAGGACGGTTTTTTGAGGTTTCCGACCTTGTTGGCGAAATCGAACAGCGCGTGGACGAAATGTGTTTGCCCGAAAAACTCTATCGCGAAGGCAAACTTCCCAAACGCACAAATCATTGTGATACAAAGGTCAATAACCTGCTATTCGACGCCAACGGCACGGAAGTACTCTGCGTTGTTGATTTGGATACTGTGATGCCCGGTTTTGTGCTTTCCGATTTTGGCGATTTTATGCGCACCGGAGCAAACAATGGCGACGAAGACGATACAAATCTCGACCGTGTGTCAATTAATCTTGCTATTTTTGAGGCATATACCGACGGTTATCTGCAAACGGCAAGCAAATTTTTGACAGATACGGAAGTGGAAAATCTGGCGCTGGGTGCAAAAATGCTTACATATATGCAGACTGTCAGGTTTTTGACCGATTATATCAATGGCGATATATATTATAAGGTAAAACATCCGAAACACAATCTCGAACGTTCGTATGCGCAATTCAAACTGCTGCAAAGCATGGAAGAAAATTTTATCGAAATGCAGCAAATCGTAGCACTCGCCGCCGAAAAATAAACAATAAAAAAGAGAAAAATAATCATAATCAATGCGTGTATTTTTTATAGGAATAGGCGGAATAGGGATGAGTGCACTTGCAAGATACTGCAAACATGCAGGATACGAAGTTGCCGGCTACGACCGTACTCCATCAGAACTGACCTCCGAACTTGAAGCCGAAGGAATAGCGATTCACTACGACGACTGCGTTGCCAATATCCCCGAATCGTTCCGAAACATTGATACTCTGGTGGTTTATACACCCGCCGTTCCAAACGACAGTAACGAACTGAACTGGTTCAGAAACAACGGAAATGAGGTACGGAAACGGTCGGCAATACTTGGACAAATTGCCCGCGACAAAAAAACGCTCGCCGTTGCCGGAACTCATGGAAAAACAACGACTTCGACCATGCTCGCTTGGTTGCTGAACGAAACCGGCAAACCTTGTACGGCTTTTCTGGGCGGAATATCGAAAAATTTCAATAGCAATCTCCTGCTCGCCACAAGCGAACTCCTTGTTGTTGAAGCCGATG
The DNA here is from genome assembly GCA_031279695.1 of Prevotellaceae bacterium. Lineage (GTDB taxonomy): Bacteria > Bacteroidota > Bacteroidia > Bacteroidales > UBA932 > JAIRLF01. Next base: position 9,866 of record JAITIA010000258.1, read on the forward strand.
AATACGACCGCTCGTTTCTCCAACTCTATCCGCAGATTGCAATTGTTACCGCCGCCGACGCCGACCATCTTGATATCTACGGAACGGAAAAAGAGATGAAAAATACTTTCGGACAGTTTGTTGCCCAAATCGACCCCGACGGCGTGCTGATACTGAAAAAGGACGTGGACATTCCGCTGAACGGAATACGCTGTAGGACAGTCTCATACTCATACAACAACAGCGCTGCCGATTTTTATGCCTTCAATATCGAACAGCAAAACGGATTTTATCGCTTCGATATTCATACTCCGAACTTTACAATCGAAAATTGTACTCTGGGACTGCCCGGCAAAGTGAACGTCGAAAATGCCGTTGCCGCCGTTGCCGCCGCAATATTTGCCGGAGCAGATATTAACAAAATAAGCCAGGCTCTGGCTACATTTGTTGGCGTCAAACGACGATTCGACGTGCAGATTAATACCCCACAACATGTTTATATCGACGATTATGCGCATCATCCAGAGGAATTGAGCGCCGCAATAACATCAATCCGTCAAATGTTTCCCGACCGAAAAATTCTGGCAATATTTCAGCCGCATCTTTACACCCGAACACGCGATTTTGCCGACCAGTTTGCGCAAAGCCTCAGCCTGCCCGACGAACTGATTCTGCTCGACATTTATCCTGCTCGCGAACTCCCGATTGCCGGCGTCAGTTCTCAGATTATTTTCGACAAAGTAACAATCGACAAAAAAACAATGTGCCGAAAAGACGACCTGCTCGCACTGCTCAAAACCATTGATATTGACGTGGTAGTAACTCTGGGCGCCGGCGATATCGACCGTTTCGTTGCCCCGATAAATGAAATGCTGGGGGAAAAAATACAGGATTGAAAAAAATTTTTTTGATGATTTGCGAGAATGAAAAATATTATATAATTTTGCGACGTTATTTTTAATAGTGTATAACAAAAAATGAAAAAGTTGATTTTATGTAATTCTCTAATTGTGAGAAAAATAGGGGTGGCAGGAAATCTGATATTCAGGTTCAGGCTCTTCTTGTGTGTTTGTTTCAACATGCATTTTTTGATATTTTTCCCCGTTGTCCGACTTTTAAAATTCGGTTTTGTACAAAAAAAACTAAGATTTA
>JAITIA010000022.1 GCA_031279695.1 Prevotellaceae bacterium
AGGCTGTGCCTCGTCCGGTTTATCTTGGCAGGCTGCGCCTGCCAACAAAGATGCAAATGCAGGCACAGCCTGCGTAGATAGAGTGGACAAGGTAGAACCTTGTCCCAACAGCCGTGGCAAGGTCGCTGCCGGAGGCTAAAGCCACCGGTTAATAATGTGCAGTCCCTGCGGGACTTGCTTGTGCGACGACAGGATGCATCAGAATAAATATAGCGCCGCAAAAAAAGATTTAGCCAGACAAACGTTTTTTTGACGCCATTGTCGTACGACAATGGGTTGCCAACAGCCGTTGGGAAAGTTTTGTAGTACTACAACGGGTTGCCAACAGCCGCTGGGAAAGTTTTGTGGTACTACAACGGGTTGCCAACAGCCGTTGGGAAAGAATTGTCGTACTACAACGGGTTGCCAACAGCCGCTGGGAAAGTTTTGTCGTACTACAACGGGTTGCCAACAGCCGCTGGGAAAGTTTTGTAGTACTACAACGGGTTGCCAACAGCCGCTGGGAAAGTTTTGTAGTACTACAACGGGTTGTTAGCAGCCGTTGGGAAGTTTTTGACAATGTCAACGGGTTGTTAGCAGCCGTCGGGAAGTTTTTGACAATGTCAACGGGTTGTTAGCAGCCGTTGGGAAGTTTTTGACAATGTCAACGGGTTGCCAGCAGTCGTTGGGAAGTTTTTGACAATGTCAACGGGTTGCCGTTGTTCGGGACGAGGCTGTGCCTCGTCCGGTTTATTTTGGAGGGCTGTGCCTGCCAACAAAGATGTCGATGCAGGCACAGCCTGCGTGGATAGCGGCGGACAAGGTAGAACCTTGTCCCAACAGCGGGGATTGTGCGTCCACTGCCCGCCGCCGCAGGCATTAATCACTAATCACTAATCATTAATCACTAATCACTAATCACTAACTCAATGTGTTATTAAATTAAAAATATCAGATTAAAAAAAATGCTTACTTTTGCGGCAAAATTTTAGCGTTGATTTTTAAACTCAATTGTATTTATGATTAATTCTATTGAAACAGATAGCCTCACTAATATTATAATGGTCGAGGACAAAATTCTTGTAAAACCCGAGACTGAGAAGGTAAAGACTAAGAGCGGGTTATATTTGCCCGCCGGCGTTCAGGAAAAAGAAAAAGACAAGGCGCTGAACGGCTACGTTATCAAGTGCGGTCCGGGCTACCCTATTCCGATTGTTGCCGACGAAACGGAAACATGGAAACGAGAAAATAATCAAGTCAAATACATTCCTTTACAGGCAAAGGCTGGCGATTTGGCGGTGTTCAGGCAAACAGGAATACAGGAAATTATTATGAACGGGACAAAATACTTTATTGTGCCCAACTCGTCGCTGCTCATGTTAATCAGGGACGAAGAACTTTTATAATCTATACTTTGGAAATACAGGATTTTATCGAACAGGTCTGTTCACAGCCGTCTTTTTTTGCCCTTTTGTCGAAAATCGAAGCAAAAGAGCGGAAAATCAATCTCTCAAACCTTGCCGGCTCGTTGAAAGCAATTGTTGCGGCGGGCGTAATTCGTCGCACAAAAGGAACGCATCTCTTTGTGTTGAATACAATCGACGACGCCGCCTATTTCTACGCAGATATCTACCGGTTGCTCAATCCGGCGGGAACAATCAACGGCAACGAAAGTGTTGAAAACGATACCGTGCTTTTTTTCCCCTCGTCGTTCAAAAAAAGTTGCAAATATGGACGCGAGGACATGTCGAATATTGTTCGGCGCACGCAACTTATCGAGCGGATCGACAATAACGCCAATACGCTTGTTGTTGTTGCTTTTCCCGAAGCCCTTGCCGAAACTTTTCCCTCCGGCGAGGCGATGAACAATAACTCGATTAAAATTACAAAAGGCGATAAACCCGGTATCGATTTTGTGGCTGAAATGTTTGTTTCATACGGCTTTATCCGTAGCGATTTTGTCTATGAACCCGGTCAATATGCCATTCGAGGCGGAATTATCGATGTATTTTCCTTCTCGTCGAACCGCCCTTGCCGCATCGAATTTTTTGGTGATGAAATTGAATCGATACGCATCTTCGATATTGACACTCAACTGTCGAACAAGCACATCGACAGCGCTGTTGTTACTGCAAATATCCGAAATATTTCCACCGAAAGCCGCGTTCACCTTCTCGACCGCCTACCAAAAGATACGATTGTGTGGACAGAAAATCACAAGTTTACTATTGATATAATCAACAATTTACACAACAACGACAATGGCGCTGCCGAAAATTCCGGACTTCCGATTTTGATTTCGGGAACAACCTTCCGCAATTCGCTGGCAGAGCAAATTAACATTCGTTTCAACGCCGCCGCCTCGAAAAACGCTCTCCGTTTCGACTCCATTCCGCAACCGGCATTCAACCGTAAATTTGAACTGCTTGCCAACGACATTGTTGCAAAAAACAACGAAGGCTATACCGTTTTTATTATCTCCGACAATCCGAAACAAACCCTGCGTCTGAAAAGCATTTTCGATTCGGCGTCGAAGATAGCCGTCCGCTTTGTTCCTGTTAATATGGCTGTACATGAAGGTTTTATCGACCGAAAAACCAGAATATGCTGCTACACCGATCATCAGATTTTTCATCGATATCACCGCTACGGTATTCGGGGCGGCATTGATGGCGGAGCAGCTATCTCCGTTCAGGATTTAACCAGCATCAAAACAGGCGATTATATTGTTCACACCGATCACGGTATCGGAATTTTTGGCGGGCTGGTGAAAGTCGAGGTCGGAGGTAAAATTCAGGAAATGGTGCGCATCCGATACCGCGACGACGACACAATTCTGGTCAATCTGCACGGAATGCACCGCATTTCCAAGTACAGAGGCAGCGACGGAACTCCGCCAAAAATCCATAAACCCGGCTCGGGCGTCTGGCTCAGGCTTAAACAGGCGGCAAAAAAGAAAATCAAGGACATAGCCGAAGAACTTGTTGCCCTTTATGCCCAAAGAAAAACAGCGGAAGGTTTTGCCTTTTCGCCCGATTCGTTCCTGCAACATGAACTCGAAGCCTCTTTTGCTTACGAAGATACGCCCGACCAAACGAAGGCTGCCGAAGCAGTGAAACACGACATGGAACGCGCCAATCCAATGGACCGGTTAGTGTGCGGCGACGTGGGTTTCGGCAAAACGGAAGTCGCTATCAGAGCGGCATTTAAGGCTGTTGTCGATGGCAAACAGGTTGCACTGCTTGTTCCCACAACCATTCTCGCTTTGCAGCACTACAAATCGTTCCGGTCGCGGCTCGACGACTTTGCCGTCAGCGTCGATTTTATCAGCAGAATGAAAAACGGCAAGGAACTCAAAACCGCTCTGGCAAACCTCGAACGCGGCAAAACGGACATCATCATCGGAACGCACCGTCTGCTGAGCGAAGATATTAAATATAAAGACCTTGGACTGCTGATTATCGACGAAGAGCAGCGTTTCGGCGTTGTGGCAAAGGAAAAAATCCGTCGCCGGAAAATAAACGTCGACACCCTGACTCTCACCGCAACTCCCATCCCCCGCACCCTGCAATTCTCGCTGCTTGGCGCTCGCGACCTTTCGGTAATCAACACTCCGCCACCAAACAGAGTGCCAATTACAACCGAAGTACACACGTTTTCGGAACTGATTATCAAAGATGCAATAGAATACGAGCTGCAACGCGGCGGACAGGTTTTTTTCATCCATAATGTTATTAAAGATATTATTTCTATCGAAAAACTTGTTCTTCAAATACTTCCCGAAGCCCGCACAGTGGTTGTTCACGGAAAAACGGAGGGTAAAAAACTCGAAGAAATTATGACCGATTTTGTTGATGGTCTGTACGATGTGCTTATTGCCACAACTATCATCGAATCGGGGCTGGATATTCCCAATGCAAACACAATTATTATCAATCAGGCGCAAAATTTTGGGCTGAGCGAGTTGCACCAGTTGCGCGGGCGCGTCGGTCGCAGCAATCGCAAAGCCTACTGCTATCTTCTTGCTCCACCGCTTGTTGCACTCACCCCCGACGCCCGACGCCGCCTGAAGGCTATCGAAGAATTTTCGGAACTCGGCAGCGGCTTCAACGTTGCAATGCAGGATTTGGACATTCGCGGCGCCGGTAATCTGCTGGGTGGCGAACAGAGCGGATTTATTGCCGAAATGGGCTTTGAAACCTATCAAAAAATTCTGAACGAGGCAGTTGCCGAACTTCGCAACGAACTGCCGGAAAAACAGGAAGGCTTTGCCGGTGAATGGAATTTTGTGTCCGATACGCAACTCGACAGCGATATCGACGCCTTCCTGCCCGATGAATACGTATCGAATATGGCTGAAAAACTGCGACTTTATCGCACAATCGACAATATTGAGGACGACAAAAGCCTGTTTTTGTTCCGCAACGAACTTGCCGACCGTTTTGGACCGCCACCGCGCGAAGCAGAGGAACTGTTGCAGGGCGTGCGCCTGCGTCATCGCGCCATGAAGCTTGGTTTCGAGCGTGTTATGCTGAAAAACGGACTGATGTTCCTTTATTTTCCCGCCGACAGTCAATCGCCCTATTATCGCTCCGAAATTTTCCACCGTATATTACAGTTTATTCAGCACGATAACGCCAAATATGCTCTGAAAGACAGTGATAGCAAACTCCGACTTTTGGTCAGAAACATAAAATCGCACGAAGAGGCAACAAATATATTAGACAAAATAGTGGTCAGTGATTAGTGGTTAGCGATTAGTGCCTGCGGCGGCGGATGTATATTCTGTGTTTCTCTGTGCACCTCTGTGTTTCTCCGTGTAATTTTATAACACAGAGTTACACAGAGTTACACAGAGTTACACAGATGACACTAATCACTAATCACTAATCACTGACCGCTGTTGTTCAAAAAAATATTGTTTCGATTTTGGAACTTTCATGTTTTTTATGTAGATTTGTTCCCCGAAAAATAAATGTAATGTAATGATGATAAGAAAATTGACGGTATTTTTGGTTATAATTAATATTGTACTAACGGTGCAGGCGCGGAATTTTACCATCAGCGGGCACATTGTCAGCGACCAGAGTGGTGAAACTCTTATTGCCGCTTCGGCGCTTGAAAACGGGTCGCGAAAGGGTGTGCTGAGCAATTCCTTTGGTTTTTATTCGCTTACGCTCCCCGAAGGACCTGTCGAACTGACATATTCGTGTATTGGCTATTCGCCTGTTACTCTGAATTTTGAACTGCGTAGCGATACAATGCTGAATATCCGTCTGCATGAGGATAATATGATGGAACAGATTACTATTGTGGGCAATCGCGTTGAAACTGTTGCCAAATCGACGCAGATGAGCTCAATCACTGTGCCGGTGGCGCAAATCAAAACTGTGCCGGCGCTGCTTGGCGAAGTTGATCTTATCAAAGTTTTGCAGCTGTTGCCGGGCGTACAGTCGGGAACAGAGGGATTTACAGGTTTCTATGTGCGCGGAGGCGGTCCCGACGAAAATCTGTTTTTGCTCGACGGCGTTCCCGTTTATAATATCAATCACATGGCGGGCTTCTTTTCGGTGTTTAACGCCGACGCAATCAAGAATGTAACGCTCTACAAGGGAAGTTTTCCCGCGCGTTTTGGCGGACGGCTTTCGTCAGTGCTCGACATCAGAATGAACGACGGTAACAACCGCAAACTCAGCGGAACAGCCAGCGTTGGGCTGATTTCGTCCCGTCTCAATCTCGAAGGTCCGCTGTTCAACGAAAATACTACGTTTAATATTTCGGCGCGACGAACTTATTTTGACGTTCTGATGCAACCTTTTATGCAGTATTCCAACAGTTTGAGTGACCAGAAAGTTAAAGCCGGATATTATTTCTACGACCTGAATGCCAAACTGAGTCATCGCTTTTCCGATAACGACCGCCTGTATTTCAGTTTTTATATGGGCGACGATGTGATTTATGCTGATATTGAAGACCGTTACGACGCGCCGCGAACTATCCAAACTACCAAAATGAACTGGAACTGGGGCAATCTGCTGGCGGCTTTGCGATGGAATCATATAATAGGCAACAAACTGTTTATGAACACAACGCTTACATATACCCGATACCGTTTCGACCTTGGGCTGGGGCAAAGCCGCCAGTCGAAAGTTTACGACCCCGATGATTTCAATGCCAAAATCACCTACAAGTCGGGCATTGAAGATTTTGCGGCGAAAGTCGATTTCGACTGGTCGCTCAGCCACAACGAAATAAAGTTTGGCGCAACTTATACCCGCCATCGTTTCCGACCGGGCATTTCTGCCACCAAATTAGATGTTTCCGAAACAGAAACGCCAATCGACGCCGTCATTGGCGACCGCGATATTCATTCCGACGAAGTGGCTCTTTATGTGGAAGATAATATCAATATCGCCAAAATGTTCAAGATTAATGTGGGCGCTCACTATTCGGCTTTTGCCGTGCAAAACCGTTTCTACCACTCGCTGCAACCGCGTGTCAGCGCACGTTATCTGTTCAACGACAGACTGTCGGTGAAAACTGGCTATGCATTGATGAATCAGTATATTCATCTGCTGTCGAACAGTTCAATCAGCCTGCCCACCGACCTTTGGGTGCCGGTAACCAAACGCATTGAGCCAATGAATTCACATCAGGTTTCGCTTGGACTGTTTTACGACCTTAACGGGCTGATGGACATCTCGGTAGAAGGCTATCGAAAAACCATGAACAATCTGATTGAATATAAGGACGGAGCAACTTTTCTCGGTTCATCAACCGGATGGGAGGACAAGGTCAGCAGGGGCAAGGGGCTGGCTTATGGAGTCGAAGTTCTTGTACAAAAGACTGTTGGCAAAACAACCGGCTGGGTTGGCTATACTCTGGCGCGTACCGAACGTCTTTTCGACCGTCCGGGCGAAGAACTGAATTTTGGCAAAACTTTCCCCGCAAAATACGACCGTCGCCACGACCTGAGCATCGTTATTTCGCACCGTTTCAGCAAGCGCATAGACGTGTCGGCAACCTGGATTTACGGCAGCGGAACTTGCGCCACGCTTGGCATGTATGAAATTGAACTCGACCCGATCCCGTCGAATTATACGTCTGGTAAACAGCAATATACTTATGTGGACGAACGTAACAATTTCCGCTATCCCTCCTATCATCGCCTCGATCTTTCCGTCAATCTCCATAAACAAAAACGTTACGGACGTCGCACCTGGTCGTTAGGTGTTTACAATGCATATAATCGCATGAATCCGTTTATTGTTTACCCCGGAACGGATGAAATGGCAATGTATGGCGGCGAATCGCGAAAAACGTTGAAACAGTTGACTTTGTTTCCAATTATTCCGTCGATAAGTTATTCCTATACTTTTTAAATTTCGACCAAACAATGCGGGCAATCTCCTCCTCAGGGACGGGGCACGCCCCTACAAACCGTGCCACAGACAATCACAAAAATCAAATAAATCATCCGAAAATCACAGTTCAGACACTTCCGCCGCAGGCATTAATCACTAATCATTAATCATTAATCACTTAAAGGTCATCTTCGTAGCCGCTGCCTTGCTGTTCCTGCTGACGTTTTTTGACATCGGGTTTCTTAGCTCTCATATTTCCAAAGCCGTAGGTGATGGTGAGCGCCACCTGTCGTCCGCCGCGCCAGTTTTCGGCATCCTGATAAAACCCTATTCCGGAGGTTACGGAACGGCGTTTACGGGAGGCGAGAATATCGCGTGCACTGATGCTGACACTGAGTTTGTTGAATGATTTTCGTATTCCTGCATCAATCGAATAGTTTGGTTTGCGGTATCCCTGCGTGGTATATTGTCGGGCGCTGTAATCGCCGGTAACTTGGAGTGTGAATACTTTCGGTATCATAAAATTAGCAATAATTTTTGCATTCCACGAGAAGTCTTCCTGTCCGCGTCCGACAACCGGCACATTTGCGTCTTCGGGCTGATACCTGAAATCGTCGAGTTTATAATAGAACAGATTGAGTGTGGTTGTGAGGTCGAGTTTCGAAAACAGTTTGTTTTTGACAATCAGTTCCGTGCCGGCGGACTCTGTATGTGCAATATTTCGATGTGTACTTTTCATAATAATATCCTGATCGATGTAACTGATTCTCTGGATAACATCGTCGGTTGTGCGATAGTATGCCGACAAGGAGAGAATATGATTGTTCATGCTCTTTATATAGTTGAGTTCAAAAGCGTTCGAATATTCGGGCGTAAGCAGCGGATTTCCAAACGAAATATTTGTTGAGTCGGTAATATTTTTGAACGAATTGAGCTGACCGCCCCAGGGACGCGAGATGCGGCGGGTATAATTCACCTGCATTTCATTGTCTTTGGGCAGGGCATACGAGAGGAAGACGCTGGGGAAAAAATCGAGATAACTGTTTTTGTCGGCGTCCACCTCAGCCTCAGTCATATTATGCCCCAGCGAGCGGGTGAGACGGTCGGTATATTCGGCGCGCAGCCCTCCCTGATAGCCAAATTTGCCAATTCTACCCGAATAGGTTGAATATAAGGCATGAATATCCTGATTATAGATAAATCGGTTATAGAGTTCGTGCACAGCCTGAGCGTTGTTTTTGTTCTGTCCTGCAAACGTTTCCACAGGGCTGTTTTCGCGTCGCAACGAGGCCTTGTAGCCCGCTTCAATTTTCGAGTTTTCGTTAAAAGCATTAACATAATCGAGTTGCATGTCCCAGTTATGCGGGTCGATTTTTTGTTTTTGCATTTGATAGGTGTTCACAACGCCGCTTGCAAAGTGCGATGTTTGAGTGTAATCCGTAGTATTGTCCATTCCCCATTTATTGTACGAGGCAGTGAAATCGATGTTTGAGGTTTTGCTAAAATCGTGTTTATAACCTATTTCCACATTTGCGCCAAGCATGTTTCCTTCGGTATTCGATAGGCGGCGGCTGGTGAGATACGACAATGGCATATTGCTTTGATAGTTGATACTGCTACTTGTGTTACCTCCGCCAAACATTCCAAAACCATTGATATTGAGATGGTCTGAAGTGGTAAGATGATAAGTCAGCCCCAATCGGGTAAAAAGATTTTGACGGTATCCGTCGCCTTCGGAAGTTTGGTTGAGAAAAGTTGTATCCAAGCCGTAATTCTGTCTGTTTGAATAACCTCCGTTGACAAATGCCCGTCGGCGATAGCCGACGCTTGCCTCTGCGTCAATTTTGCGGTTTCCATAGTTGATATTAAAACTTCCGTTGTATCCGCCGCGCGTATCGACGCCTGCCTGAATATTGCCGAAATAACCTGCGCGGCGGTTTTCTTTCAGTATAATATTGATTATTCCCGCCGTTCCTTCGGGGCTATATTTTGCTGATGGATTGGTAATTACCTCTATCTTTTCGATATTTTCGGCGGGCAACTGTTCGAGAATTTGCCCGCGATTGTCGGACGACAAACCGGAGGCTTTGCCGTTAATCCACACCGTTACGGCAGAGTTGCCGCGTAGCGACACAGAGCCTTCATTATCAACCTCAACCGAAGGAATATTGTTCAGCACATCGCTGGCATTGCCGCCCGTCGATGCAATATTCTGGTCAACATTGAAAACTTTTTTGTCGATATCGATTTTCATCTGCGACTTCATGCCGGTGATTTCAACCTCTTTGAGCATTTCCGACTCTTCGTCAATTGCAATCTGTTTGAGATTGATTTTCTGCGCACCGGTTTCAACAACCACATCCTGTTCCCAAGTGCTGTAGCCAACAAACGAGACGGTTACAATATAATTGTCGGGCGGAATATTGTTGATTATAAACGTTCCCGACTTGTCGGTAAGCGTACCGGCAACAGCGTTTTCGACATTCTTTTTCCTGACCACTACTGTTACATATTCGAGTGGTTCTTTGGTCTTTGCGTCAATTACTCGACCACTGATAACGCCTGCTATTGCCATATTAAACGACAAAAGCGATAATAAAACAATAAATGTTACTTTCTTCATCTATAATAATATTCTAATTTTCGGGGTGCAAAGGTGAGAAAAATATCTGTCGGCAAAGAAATAATTCCACCGAAACGGAAAAAATGGCTACTGAACACGAATTTATTGTGATAAATGTCCTCCCGCAAGCGCTGGTTTGAGGTGCGATTTCAGAGCAAAATCGGGTGAAATCTTTTTTTTATTTAGAATCCGTCCGAAAACCCGTCCCGTCAGGGACGGAATGTTGGTAGAAAACGCAAACCCAACGTTGAGCCGCGAAAAAATTATCGAAATAATCAATCCTGAAAAATGATTTGCCGTTTTTTTGTAATTCGTAATTTTTTTTTTGCACACATCCATTTTGCGGTTTTGAAAAAAACAATTAATTTTGCGGCATAAAAATTAGCAAAAAAAAGGATAAAAAAAATGATCACGACTAAAGAAAAGTACATCAATCCCTACACCGATTTCGGGTTTAAGAAAATATTCGGGACAGTGGCAAACAAGGATTTACTGCTTGATTTTCTGAGGGGATTGAT
>JAITIA010000002.1 GCA_031279695.1 Prevotellaceae bacterium
AATCGACAAATCCCACATTCCGTCCCTACGGGACGGTGGTTACGAGGCGGGGCTTGCGTTTTCTACCAACATTCCGTCCCTGCGGGACGGTTTGTTCCGTGGCAATCTCTTGACCGGCAAACACCGTAGAGTCGGGGCGCGCCCCGGCTCGACATTGCCACGCACAACGCCGCCGCAAACAATCTTCGCAGAGACGCACGCCGTGCGTCTCTACATCGCCGCAAACATTCCCCTCTTTTGGAGGGGGCAGGGGGAGGTTTACAAAAATCACCTTAAAATCACAGTTCAGACAATTCCGCCGCAGGCATTAATCACTAATCACTAATCATTAATCACTAATGCGAGACTTTGCAGATATGCCATTTTTTCGAGTTTTCGGACAGACACTATGTATCATTTACGATATTCATAATTTTAATACGTTGCCCCACGATTAATCAAAAATCAAAAATAATTTCTACTTTTGCACTTTAAAAATAACACAGATTGCGTGATGAAAACATTAGTAACAGCATTAATAATCGCCCTGTTATGCGCCTGCGACGGTGGCGGCGACGGGCAGAAAATATCAACAATGATTGAGAAAAAAGAAATCAAATTGGCGAGTCGGCTTATGACTCCCGAAGTATTATGGAGTTTTGGACGTCTGGGCAACACCACCGTCTCGCCCAACGGTAAGCACGTGGCTTTCACCGTTACACGCTACAATGTCGAGCAGAACAAGAGCAATTCGGAAATTTATATTTGCCGAGTGGACGGCAGTGAGATGAAACAGCTAACCCACAGCCCCGAACGCGAAAATGCCCTGCAATGGTCGCCCGACGGAAAATATATCGGCTTTGTGCGGGGCGGCAAAATGTTTGAAATCAACCCCGACGGCAATTGGGAACGTCAAGTGGCAATTCCCGACAATAGGCAGGTAAACGAATTTTCCTATTCGCCCGATGGAACAAAAATCCTGCTGATTATCGACGTGCAGCTCGGCAAAGTTCTTGGCAAAGACGTTTATGCCGATTTGCCAAAGGCTGAGGCTTTTATTACCGACGACCTCATGTACCGACACTGGGATTCGTGGAAGGACGGCTCGTTTTCGCATCTCCATGTTGCCGCTTATGCCGACGGTAAAATCAACGAAATGAAAGACATCATGCCCAACGAAACTTGGGACGCACCAATGAAACCCTTCGACGATGTGTCGGAAACCGACTGGTCGCCCGACGGCAAACTGCTGGCATATTCGTGCAAAAAAATGACGGGCAGGGAATATGCCGAATCCACCAATTCGGATATATACATATATAATACGGAAACAGGAAAAACCGAAAACCTGACCGAAGGAATGCTGGGTTACGACAAAACGCCACGCTTTTCGCCCGACGGCGCAACGCTGATGTGGCTCAGCATGGAACGCGCAGGTTTTGAAGCCGATAAACAGCGCATTTTTACCTGTAATCTCAATAGTAAAATAAAAATCGACCGGTCGAAAAATTTCGACTCCAGCCCTTCGAGCATCGCTTGGGCTAAGGACGGCAAATCGGCGCTGCTGACTGCTTGTTTCGACGAGACTTTCAGGGTCTTCCGCTTGTCGTTCGACCAAACGTCGCCAGAAGGCGTCTTCCGTCAGATTTCTACCGACGGATTTTACGACTATCAGCAGATACAGGAAGGCGACGGCTGTTTAATCGCCTCACGCACACAACTTATCCGCCCCGCAGAAATATACCGCATCGACGAAAAAACCGGCGAGGGCAAAGAAATATCCTTTATCAATAAAGAAATTCTCGAACAGTTGGATTTGCCGGAAATGGAATTTCATTGGGTCGAAACAAGCGATAAGCGCCAAATGCCGATGTGGGTAATTTTACCGCCCAAACTCGACAAAACAAAACCCGCGCCCTGCATAATGATGTGCTCGGGAGGTCCGCAGGGAGAAGTCAGTCAGTCATACAGTTATCGCTGGAACTATGCACTGATGGCTTCGCAGGGTTATGTGGTGATTTATCCCGCCCGACGGGGCGTGAGCGGCTATGGACAGGAATGGTGCGACGCGGTGAGTAAAGACCATGGCGGTCAGCCCGAACGCGACCTGCTGTCGGCTGCCGATTATATTGCTCAACAGCCCTTTGTCGATAAAAACCGGATGAGCGCAGTGGGCGCAAGTTATGGCGGATATTCGGTTTTTTGGCTCGCCGGCAATCACAACAAACGTTTTAAAGCCTTTATTGCTCACTGCGGAATATTCTGGATGGAAGCAATGTACTATACCACCGAAGAAATGTTTTTTGAAAATTGGGAAACAGGAGGCTCATTCTTGGATAAAAACAACACGTATGCCGAAAAAGTATATGCACAATCGCCCATAAAATTTATCGACCGGTGGGATACCCCCATTCTGATAATGCACGGCAAAAACGACTTCCGTGTTCCCTACACTCAGGGAATGGCAGCATTCAACGCCGCCCGCATGAACGGAGTTCCCGCCCGCCTTGTTGTTTTGCCCGAAGCCGGACACTGGGTGCTGCGCCCTCAGGATGCAATACTCTGGCAACGAGAGTTCTTCGGATGGTTAGACCGGTATGTAAAAAAACAGTAACCGATGTGGAAATCTCCGGAAACTTCCAATAAATGTCTCTTCTGCGTTGCACATCGGCGCAAAAATGCTCATTTACAATATGTAAACTCCGCTTTTTGTGCCTTGCGCATCTTGACAAATCTAATTAATGTTTGTCCGAAAACTCGAAAAAATGGCATATCTGCAAAGTCCCGCAGGGACGACACTTTATTAACCGGTGGCTTTAGCCTCCGGCAGCGACCTTGCCACGTAGCCCAAGTCCCGCAGGGACTGCACATTAAATCAACAAATTCCACATTCCGTCCCTACGGGACGGCGGTTACGAGGTTGGGCTTGCGTTTTCTACCAACATTCCGTCCCTACGGGACGCTGGTTGAGTGTATCCGAGTTTTCGGACAGACACTAATTATTTGCATTGCAGGTCTAATCGGCATTGCCTGCGTCGAATCGAAAGAAAAGGAACAAGCCCTGCAAAATTGGCAGTTCTATCGTGGCGACGCCTCGCTGAGCGGATACACCGACCTCCGCTTACCCGATAAACCTGTGCTTCTGTGGACATTCAAGAGCGAAGCGCGCACCTCCTCGTCGCCCGTAATCTATGGCGGCACAACGTATTGGTGCGACAAAAGAGGCAAAATTTATGGCGTGGACGCCAATGGAACTCAATCGTTTACCTTCGACCTTGCCACCGCCGTCGAAGCCAGCCCCATGATATTTGATTCTATACTGTATATTGGCAGAATCGACGGAAAAATGAGCGCTATTTCACTCGCCTCCGCCGACACCCTGTGGAATTTTGAAACGATGGGGCAAATATCCGCCTCGCCCAACAGAACAGAATTTGGCGGCAAAACGGCAATAGTATTTGGCAGTTACGACAATTATCTTTATTGTATCGATTGCAGCTCCGGAAAGCAAATAAACCGCTACGAATCGGGATATTATATCAACGGTGCAGTGGCGCTCTGCCAGCAGTCGGTTGTGTTTGGCGGCTGCGACGCTTGGCTGCGAATAATCGACGCAACGGAGGGCATTGCCGGCGATTCGTTGCTCCTCGACGCATACGTCCCGTCGTCGCCTGCAATAAGCGGAAACTGCTGTTATATTGCCGATTATTCCGGTAATGTGTATGAACTGATTCTTGATAAAGGGAAAATTGCCGCCCACAAAAAAATTCTAACTTCTTCGGACGATAATGCAAACTTTGTTTCCGTTCCGGCAGTGTCGCCCACAATGCTTTACACTGTTTCATACGACCGGTATCTGCGGGCAACCGAACGCAAAAGCGGCGATGTCAAATGGAAATATCTGCTGAAAGGCAATACCGGCGAAAGTTCGCCGGTGGTGTGCCGTAATCGCATCATTGCCTGTACCAAAACGGGTATCGTGTCGATTATGACAGCCGATACCGGCGAACTGCTTTGGGAATTTGACGCCGGCGAACAGATAACCGCCTCGCCTGCAATAATTCAAAACCGTTTCTTTATTCTCACCACCAAAGGCACACTGTTTTGCTTTGGCAAAGAGTAAGATAGGCTGTTGTTCTGCGTTCTCGTGGTCGATAAAACTCCGCAGAAATCTTCCGCAGAGTCAGTCCGACACGTAGAATGCACGCACCCGCCATCCGTTAGTAACGGGGAGGTGAAAATGGTTGATTTAATGTGCAGTCGCTGAGGAACTTTCCGGCACGAGCATCAAAAAATCGCTAAAGCCGGCGATTAATAAAGTGTCGCAGAGGAACTTGCTTGCGCGACGATAAGCAGAAAATATAACATTTCATTTTTTTCTTCCAAGAGCATGGAAGTTTTCTTCCAAGAGCATGAAAGTTTTCTTCCAAGAGCATGGAAATTTTCCTCCAAGAGCATAGAAATTTTCCTCCAAGAGCATAGAAGTTTTGGTTCAACTGTGAATTGTTATGAAAAATCCATAGAACCCTTATTTTCAAAGGATCTCTCTTATGTAACTCCTTTTCAGGCAGAGGATTTTAGTTTGGCTAAAGTACGTTCTAACTGTTTTATTTTACGTTCATTATGTTGATTTTGAGAATGAGATAAAGCCAGAGGATTAAAAGGGGATTTACTGATAAAATTTATATGAATATCGTATTGAATACCCAATAAAACAAAATCAGGTATCATTATGTATAAAGTTCAACAGATAATTGTGTGGAAACTTTTGTTTTTCAATAAATTATCGATACAAAACCCTTATTTCCTCAAGCGCCCTTAGTAGCCCTGATACCCAACGTAAACGCCCTTATTTTACTCTCAGAGGAAATAAGGGGGGACGCGATTAATAGCGTCTCTACTAAGGGAGCCTTTGAAAATAAGGGTT
>JAITIA010000121.1 GCA_031279695.1 Prevotellaceae bacterium
ATTGTAGTTGAGGGTAATTTCCTGCAAGCGCAGGTAACGGGCGTCGCCTTGCCAGAAGTCGGAAAGTTGCGAGTTGTTGCTGTTGTAGCCGTATTGGAGGCGTGGGAACATGGCGTTGGGATTTTCTGCCAGAGCAGGGTCCATGCCGTGTCGCTGAACATATTCTTTTGGAATCCAGCGATTGCGCGGGTCGGCGGCAACAGTGAGCACGTTGCCCGATTCGCCTTGGAAGAAAGGTATGTAACCCATGCCGTTACCACCCTGACCTACACGGAAATAATCGGTTTTGCCGGTACCTCTCAGCAGTATGCCAATGGTGAAATCCTTATAGCGGAACTCGCCGCCAAAGCCGTACATTATCATGGGGAAAGTGCTGCGCGTGAGCGGCACGCGGTCTTCCGAGTCAATTTTGCCGTCGCCATTGATATCCTGATACTTAATATCTCCGGGCATCACCGTTCCAAAAGTTTGGCGAGGGCTGTATCTCACGTCGTTATCGTCCTTAAACAGTCCCAGACTGCGATAACCGCGTAGCGAACCATGGGGATAGCCGGTATATTCAAGGTAGGGATATTTTTCGATGTATTGTTCCCAATTGTAAACCATGTTTTTAGAGTAGGTATAGTTGGCGCGGATGGTAAACGACATGTCCTTGCCAATGGTTTCCTTGTATTCGACGTTTCCGTCGGAGCCGAAACTTCTCATTTTCCCGATATTGCCATACGCCTGAGTTACCAGACCGGCATAGTCGGGGACTTGAACGCGGGGCTGGAAAATTCCGTTACGCATATCGCTGAAAATGTCCACCACAAAGGAAATCTTGTCTTTCCAGAGGCGACCTTCGATACCAAGGTCGGACTTCACGGCTTTTTCCCATTCGAGGTTGTCGGCGCCAATCACATTGACCCAAACATACTCGTAAGCGGCATTTGAACCCCAAGGACCTATTTTTCCGGAGGTTAGCAGGGTTTGGTAGGGGAAGCGGCGGTTACCGGCAAGGCGGTCGTTACCCACCGTACCATATGAGCCACGGAATTTCAGGAAGTTAAGCCAGGGAGCAATTTCTTTCATAAATTTGTAGGATGTTGGCACCCAGCCCAAGGCAACCGAAGGGAAGAAGCCATATTGACGACCGGGCTGGAAGTTTTCCGAGCCGGTGTATCCAAAGTTCAGGTCGAACATATAAGTGTCGCGGAAACTGTAGGTTAGACGGCTGGAAACGCCCTGATAGCGCACCGGAATGGCGGTGATGCTCGAGGCGGCGTCGCTGCTTCGCTGTTGGTCGCTCAAATAGTAGTAAATGAGAGCGGAAGTGCGGTGGTCGTCGCCAAACAGCCTTTCGTAGTTGAGATTGATTTCGAGGTGATACTTGCGATACTGGTTTTCGCCTCGCGTAAAGGTAGCCTTTTCTTCTGCAACCATTTCGGTCATAACCATTTCTCCGTAGTTGTTGCGTTCGGTAGAACGGTAGAGCGGAGGCTGAATAAAGCGGCGTTCGCTGTGATACGAATGCAGGTCGTAAGCTCCCTGAGCCCTGATTTTCAAACCTTCGGTAATAAAGGCAAGATTCTGATTGATAGAGAGAGTAGCCTTGCCCTGATAGGTTTCGTTCCTGTTTTTACCCGTGCTGTTGATCATCACGTAAGGCGACGCCAAGCCGGAAGAGTTTGAGCCGGCGGCAGGCAGTTTGCCGTTGGAGTATATCATTGGGAACATCAGGGGATTGATTTGCGACTGCGCATTCCACACATAGTCGGTGTTTGCCATACCCGGCTCGTTGCGAATTGCTAAATAACCGTCGGCGCCAAGGTAAATATCCGTTGTTTTTGTCATATTGACATTCACATTAACGCGGTAGTTATAAGTGTTGTAGCCCACATTTGAACTGTAAACATTTTTGTCGGTTTTGTAGGCGGCGGTTTCGTCGCTAAAACCCAGACTGAGGAAGTAGCGGGCAATATTTCCGCCGCCGCGCGTGCTGGCATAGTATGTTTGCTTGAACGACAGTGGGTTAACAATTTCGTCCTGCCAATTGACGTCGGGATACATGTCGGGGTCGAGCCCATTCTTTATAATGTTCATTTCCAACTCGTCGTATCTCGGTCTTTCGCCGCGCACTTCTAAGGCTTCGTTTACCAGAGAGGCGTAGTCGTAGGCGTGGATATATTCGGGCAACCGCTTGAGTTGCGACAGAGAGAAGTTTGCCCGTCCGGTGATGTGCAATTTGCCTTCCACGCCTTTTTTGGTGGTAACCAGCACCACTCCGTTAGCGCCGCGCACGCCGTAAACGGCTGTTGCCGAGGCGTCCTTCAATACCGAGAAACTTTCGATATCGGCGGGGTCAATCGAGTTGATATTACCTTCGAGCCCGTCGATAAGCACCAGAGCGCCGCTCGAGGCTCCAAAAGTTCCGATACCGCGTATCCAGAAATCCGCAATATTTTTTCCCGGTTCGCCGCTGGTTTGCATGGAGATAACCCCTGCCACCTTACCGCCAAGGAGGTTGGTGAGCGAAGGGGCGGGAATTTGCAGCGTTGCCGCATCGACAGTTGTTACGGCAGCCACCGAGCTGATTTTGCGTTGCGAGCCCATGCCCACAACCACAACTTCTTCCATCTGCTCTGCCTCTTCTTTGAGTTCGATACGCAGATCCTGTTTTTCTTCAAGCACCAGATATTCGACCTTTGCCATCCCCGAAAAATCGAAGATAATCTGGTCGCCGCGAGAGGCTTTGATAGAGAAGCCCCCTTTGGAGTCGGACTGCGTGCCGATGTTGATTTTATCCTTGATATAAACAGCCACGCCCTCGAAAGGCTCGCCGGCTTCGTCAACAATAATCCCCTTCATGGTGAAGGTTGTTTTCTTCTGAGCAGGCAAGGCTATGCAGCCGAATATCAGAAGGGTCAGTACTAATAATTTTTTCATCATTTCTTTTAATTTTTAATTTTATTTAAGTTTTGCCTATTTGGAAAATTCTTAAGCAACTTAGTTTTCTCAACGATTTTCCCAAAAACCGGCATGAAACCATTTCTATTCTACTGCTAATTTTCTAAGTCGTCCATTCATGTCATCGCCAATGTAAATAACGTCGTCGGGACCAACGCATAAGCCCATTCCATTATTGCCATAAGGACCGGCAAACAAGGCGTCTTCGATTGTTCCTTCCCTATAGCCTCTTTCTCCCGGAATGCCGATAACTGTTTCAACAGTACCCATTTCGAGGTCAAGACGACGGACGCAGTAATTTGTTGCATCGGCAACATAAATCATGCCCTGCGAGTCGAAATACATTTGCCAGGGGCGTTTGAATTTGGCAGTGGCAAAAAAACCATCCTGATGACCGCTGCCATTTCCTGTGAGTTTGACAAAGGTATTCTGCGGGTCGCGCACATCGAGGCAGCAGATTGAATGCAGATAAGAGTCTCTTTCTCCACTCGACCATTGAGCGTTTGCGCCATCCTTCTGGTCGCTCATCGCCATATAAAGCATATATCGATTTGTGGGATGAAACGCCATTCCATAAACCATTATAGCAGGCAGCAATGCAGTTACCTGAGCAGTATCGGTAACAGGGTCGATTTTCACAAAACAACCATCACGATAATAGGTATAATAGCAGCTGTCTTCTTCGCAATAAGCCATTGCGTTTTTCAGTCTGTTAGTACCGAGATTGCTCATGACAGGACCACCCCAGCGGTCATAATCAACAATATCGGTATTCCTTTTCCAGACCATAGTGTGGGTTTCCACTGCGTAGCCTTTGCGTTTGTCCACCGTATAATAGACGTCTCTTCGCTGGTCGCTGGGGAAGACCATCACATCGTCCAATCTTTTGGTTGGCGACTGAGCCCAACCGGTGCCTTTGCCTCGGAACATCTCTCTGATAAACTGCTCCTCTTCGTTGACCATCAGCATTGAACCTTCGCCACTTGGACCGTCGGACAGCCAGAAGACATTGCTGTTTTCGTCCACAACCAGCCCATAAACCATAATGGTAGATTCGTGGAGTTTACCAGTGATTTCGTACCCGCGCGTCCCCGTTCCTGCAATGCTGCTCGACTGCGAGGAGAGTTTGTAGCGGAAGCGCTGGTTTTCGTAGAAGACGCTGTCTTGGGCGTCGCCCACTCTTACACAAATTTTGCAAGTGTCGCCCGGCAGTCGGGGAACAATTACATACATCTGAGTACCAATAGAGCCAACAACTTTGGCAGGTTTATTGTTAAAATAAACCTTGATCTGTTTTGGGTCGCTACCGAAGTTGTCGCCCTCAAGAATCACTTTTCCCCGTATCTGTCCTGAGTCGGGGTAAAATTTAGTAAGCACAACCGGTTTACTTGGGTCGTGCGGTGGTCGAGCCACCCCGGTTTCGTTATCGTCCTTACAGGAAAGCGACAACAGGAAGCATACTAATGCTACCGAATTAATAATCACTTTTTTCATAATACTGAAATTTAATTGAACATTTCTTTTATTTTTATTAATTGAACCAATATATATTATTTGAGTTTTCGGGGAATTATTGAATAACTGATTAATTGAATGACAGAATAACTGAATGACTGACACACAGTTGATTGTATTTGGTTTGCCGCTAATTGGAACGGGTCCAAAAGCGGTTGTTTTTGGTTTGTCGCCAATTGGAACGGGTCCAAAAGCGGTTGTTTTTGATTTGTCGCTAATTGGAACGGATCCAAAAGCGGTTGTTTTTGATTTGTCGCTAATTGGAACGGGTCCAAAAGCGGTTGTTTTTGGTTTGTCGCTAATTGGAACGTATCCAAAAGCGGTTGTTTTTGATTTGTCGCAGACGGGAATGGACCCAAAAGCGGCGGGAACGGAACTGTCGCTAATTGGAACGGATCCAAAAGCGGCGGGAACGGAACCATAATATGACGTACTTTTGAGGACAAAAAAATCCGCAATGCAGGCATACATGCCAACATTGCGGATTTTTTGCTTTGAAGCAAAAATGCTAACTCGCTGATTAGTTCTCTCTCTCTCTCTCTCTCTCTCTCTCTCTCTCTCTCTCTCCTTCGATAGTTGCAAATACAATACCAGAACCTGTAACACAATTAGTTACAAATTCCCAAAAATACCTTAAAAATGTCTGCAAACTATTCATAGTCATAACGTTTTAGTTGATTTTACAATTTTTTTAATTTTTCTTTAAATTTCCTTACTTTTCTACATTCAATTTTAAAATTTTCTACCTCTTTTTCGTCTTTCTTACCTCTTCAATTTTTTTTAACACTTTTTTCTAAAAAAAATTTTGTTTTCACCTCTTTTTCCTCTAATCTGCCTTCAAGTTTTCTTCAATTTTTCTACCTTTTTCTTCAATTTTCCAAATTTTTTTCGACCTTTTTTCGCGTCGTTTTTTTTGTATTATTATAAAAATTAAACCTTTGCACCCATCACCATCAGTAACGAATGCGGCACAAAGGTAAACAATTTTTTTTGAAATGCAAATTTTTTTGAAAAAAGTTAAAAATTTTTTTTGAGGGGAAGAAATGAGTCCCCCGGATTTTACGGATTTGCACGGATTTTTATAAAATCGGTGGAGACGGCGGTGTGAAACAATCACAAAAATCATTTAAATCACTTTAAAATCACAGTTCAGACAAATGCCGCCGCAGGCACTAATCACTAATCACTGACCACTGACCACTGTTCTAACTATTCCATTGACGTCGAAGCCGCAGAGCGACTGTAGTTCGTCGATTGTGCCGTGCTGAATAAAGCGGTCGGGGACGCCAAGCCTTGTGAGCTGAGCGTTGCAGTTGTTGGCGGCAAAAAATTCGGCAACGGCGCTACCCAAACCACCTGTAACTGTGCCATCTTCAACGGTTATCACCCGTTTGAAACGTCCGGCGCGGGCTAATAATTCTTCGTCGATAGGCTTAAGGAAACGCATATCGCAATGCATCACCGAAATTCCTTTTTCTTCGACCGCTCTAATTGCCTGAGCAACAATATTTCCCGGATGTCCAATGCTCAATATCGCCACATCAGTACCTTCGTGTAAAATTCTGCCTTTGCCAACGGTGATTTTCCCAAAATCACGTTTCCAGTCGGGAACAGCGCCGACGCCGCGCGGGTAACGAATCGAAAATGTTCCCGCGTTGTCCAACTGGGCGGTGTACATCATGTTACGCAGTTCTATTTCGTTCATGGGGGCGGCAATAATGAGGTTGGGCACAAGGCGCAGATATGCAAGGTCGAACACACCGTGATGCGTCGCGCCGTCTTCGCCAACAAGTCCGCCTCGGTCGATACAGAGAACCATATTCAGTTTTTGCAGGGCAACATCGTGGATAACAGAATCGTAGGCGCGTTGCAGAAACGACGAATATATATTGCAGAATGGCAACCATCCGGCAACCGCCAGCCCTGCCGCAAACGTTACGGCGTGCGCTTCGGCAATGCCAACGTCGAAAGTGCGTTCGGGTATTCGGTGCATCATTCTGTTTAGCGAACAGCCTGTTGCCATCGCCGGCGTAATGCCTGTGATTCGGGGATTTTGTTCGGCAAGTTCGATAATTGTTTCTCCAAAAACATCCTGATAACGAGCCGGTTTTGAGAAGTCGAGAGCAGTTGTCCGGATTTTTCCCGTTTTTCTGTCGAATTTCCCCGGAGCGTGCCATTCGGTCTGATTACGTTCGGCTGGTTCGTAGCCCTTACCTTTCTGAGTTACAACGTGCAACAGTTTGGGACCCCTGATTGTTTTCAATCGCGTGAGCATTGTAGTCAATGTCCTGACATCGTGTCCGTCGATTGGTCCGAAATAGCGAAAACCCAATGACTCAAAGAAATTGCTTTCGTAAACCACCGCCGATTTGATTACATTGCCCAGATGCCGCAACAGCCAGCGTATCGACGAGCCTTCGCCAAGAATGTTCCAGATATTTTTTTTCAGTTTATTATATTTGCTCGACGAGGTGATATGCGTCAGATATTTTTTCAAAGCGCCAACGCTGGGGTCAATGGCAATATTGTTATCGTTAAGAATAACAAGCATATCGGCATTTTCCCAGCCGGCATTGTTCAGTCCCTCAAAAGCCATGCCTCCGGTCAGCGAGCCGTCGCCAATAACAGCAACAGTTTGACGGTTTTCGCCGTTCATCCGCGCCGAAACAGCAAAACCCAAACCAGCTGAGATTGAGGTCGAAGCATGTCCCACGCCAAAGGCGTCGTATTCGCTTTCCTCCATTTTTGGGAAGCCGCTCAAGCCGTTCAGTTTCCGGTTCGAGTCGAAGGCGTTCTTCCTGCCTGTGAGTATTTTATGTGCATAAGCCTGATGCCCCACATCCCAGATAAGTTTATCGTAAGGGGTGTTGAAAACGTAATGCAACGCCACTGCAATTTCAACAGCGCCAAGGCTGGCGCCGAAATGCCCCGGATTGGCAGAGCATTTGTCGATAATAAATTCTCTAATTTCGGCAGCCAGCTGTTCTAACTGATATACATGCAGTTTACGCAGGTCGTTGGGCGAGTCGATGCCCGATAACAGGTTTTCCAATGGTGATATTTCCAAAACAATTTACAATTAAATGCCGAGACAGGTGCAGAATGGAGTAAATTCGTAGCGTCCGTTGAGGCTTTTAACGTCGCCCACAGCAGGATAGGCGATATGCATTCCTGCAACCGGTATTTTATTTTTCGACACATATTCAAGAATTTTTTTGCGGGATGCAATTGCCTGTTCGGGATTAACGTCGTAGGTGATTGCAACTTCGGGATGCGGCATCTGTACAGCCATGGCATGGGTCAGGTCGCCCCAGACGAGCAGCCGTGCATCGCCCGATTCAATCAGGAACGCCGTGTGTCCGGGCGTATGCCCAAAAGCGGCTAACGGTTTCAGCCCGTGAATGTTTACGTTTTGATTTTCGGGCGACGAGGCGGGAGTAAACAGTTTGAGTTTCTTGCCATACGCCTCAAAAATTGTGCCGACAGAGTTTTTGCGCTCATCCTCAGTCCAGTAGTCGTATTCTGACTGGGCAACACAGAGTTCCGCCTTGGGAAACGCCGCCTTTTCGTCGCGCAGCAAACCTCCGATATGGTCGCGATGCATGTGGGTGAGTATCACTGCGTCGATTTGTTCGACGTTGAGCCCAAGCGATTCGATATTTTTAAAAAGATTACGCCCGAAACCGGTATCTATCAATATTTTCTTACCGTTTATCTGTACCAAAAATGCATTGCAGGCGGAGGGGCAGTTTCCGTCGGGCGCATATTTTTTGAGTATTTCGGGCGTAGCGCCAATCAGGTTGTTTGTGCTGCTGTTCGACTGACCTTCGGAAAGCAGACTGATTGTGGCCTCGCCCACCTGAAAAGTGATGACATTTTGCTCCTGCGCCGATATTTCGACGATAAACAAAATGGTCAATAATGTGGTTAAAATACATCTATTCATACTGTTATATTTTTCTACATTTATATAAAATCGACACAAATATATGGACTTTTTTTGATATTACATAATTTTTTTGTTTTCGGCTGAAAAACTGGCTGATTTTATGATTACCGGCAAAAACAGTTCGTATAAATCTGTCGGATATTTCATCATATCAAAGAGAATCATTACTTTGCGGCTGCTGTTTTTTCGGGTGCAAACGCGCAGCAGGCAAAATATCCAACTGCGCCGTTGCTGATATTTGTAACGATATTTGACGGTGGACCTCCGAACAGCGGATGCGAGCCGTTCCGTTCCTGTCGGCACTGCGTCAGAAAATCGAAATAACCTTTTTCTATCCGGCTGAACGAGAATGCAATGGTGTCGTCAGGCGAGAGATAAATGCGGTCGTTGTTGCCATTGCTGTCGTTGTCTTTTTCCTTTTCGGAGATATTTGCAAACATCCTAACAGTTACACCGTTGATATACAAGCCGTTTACCCCCATATCGTTCATCAGCGCATAGCGGCTGATTCGTCCATATAAAATCAGCGAGTCATTCAGTTTAAAGCGGTTAAGATAGTAGTCTTCTGTTGACGGATCCTGAGCATAAAGCAGCAGCGAATACATTGCGCGTCCCATGATATTCATCGAACGCAGCGTGATGGAGTCGATTTCAACAACAGGTATCATATACGATGTAGCCCTGTAACGCTCTGTTTTTCCGTTGAAAAGCATTTCCACATCGAGCGTATATTCAAGGTCGGGAGCGCCGGCAATTTTCTCTGTTGTCCGGTATCGTCCCTGAACGGTATCGACTTCGATAAGGTCGTAAACCGCGCCATTCGAGGCGCTTATGCGGACTTTTGCTCCGCTGACGCCAACGTTGGACAGAGTATCGAAATATGGCGATGAGATTGAGATATCTACTGTTTGATATTCGTAAAGATTACTCATTGTTCCATAGATTGTTACTACGGGCAACGAATTGCCGGTCTGTATATCGAAATCTTCGGTACAGGCAACGGCAAGCGTCAATATCAGCAATAATAAGGTACAGTTTGTTTTGATGATTTTTGCGTTCATGTTATCAGAATTTAAAATTGTATGTAACTGAGGGTACAAAGCGGAAAAGATATGTCATTTCGCCTTTTGGAGTTGATGAATCGACCTGAGTATATCGTATCAGCCAGGGGTTTTTGCGACCGTAAGCATTGTAAATCGACAGGTTCCATTCGCTTTTCCAGCGTTTTTTCGAGTATGGTTGCGGCACAAAGTTCAGCGAAAGGTCGAGGCGGTGATAGTCGGGGCGGCGATATTCGTTTCGTCCCGAATAGATTGGAAAATATTCGCCATTGACCTCAAAACGTCCAGTAGGATAGGTTGTTGGCGTTCCTGTGGAATAGACCCATGTTGCCGAAGCGTTCCATTTTTTCGAAAACTCGTAATTCAGCGCGATATTGACAGCATGTGTTTTGTCGTAAGGCGCAAGATATGCTTTTCCACCGTTCACTTCGGCAATCGTGCGTTCGGAATGCGAGAGCGTATAATTCAGAAAACCTGTCAGTTTACCCGTATTTTTTCTAACCATGAATTCTATTCCATACGCCAGCCCTGTTCCGGTGCGCACATCCCGTTCCAGATGCTGATTAAGCAGTAGATTAGCGTGTTCGGCAAAGTCTATCACTCCGCGCGATTTTTTCCAGTATAATTCAACCGACGATTCGTATTCGCTGTTTTTAAAGTTATGAAAATATCCTGTCGAAAACATGTTTACCGTTTGCGGTTTGATGTTGGGACTTGCTGCAAACCAGATATTTATTGGCGAGCCGGCAGCCGAATTTTCGGCAAGTTGAACATACTGAACATTATGTGTATAGTTTATTTTTACCGACGACATGTTGTTGAGCATGAACACTGCGCCTGCGCGAGGCTCTAAACGTCCGAATGTATTGTAAATCTTGCCGTTGCCGTAGTACGTCGAGTCGGCAATTTGATGATTTGCGTCATATCGAAAAAGGGTGTAACTGCCGATATTCTGGAACATCGACCAGCGCAGCCCGTAACGTATGCTGAGCCTGTTGGTAAGTTTCTGTTCGTTCGACAGATACACGGCGTGTTCGAGCGAGCGGCTGTTCTGCACGTCATAGTCGGGATAGCCCACAACCGACACATGACCGGGGTTGAAACGGCGCAATACGCTGGAAACGCCGTAGTTCAGGTTCCACCATCGATTGATATTGTTGTCGAAATCGGCTTTGAAAGCATAGTCGGTAATTCCGGCAACCCACGAGGCTTCCATCGTTTCAAGTTCCGACGACAAGGCATAGTTGTAGTTGCTGACATTGAAACTGAAACGTGCAAAATGGGTGTTGGAAAAAGTATGTCGCCAGATGGTCGAGACAAAGGAATTGCCATAGTTAAAATTGCCGACTTCGGCTCCAAACATGTCTTTACCAAGGTATCCGCTGATTTCGAGTTTGTCTTTGGCGGAAAAGCGATGCGCGATTTTGGCGTTCAGGTCGTAGAAATATATTGACGAATTGCGCAGTTCCCGACGTGGCGACAGGACGAGAAACATGTCGGCATAACTGCGCCGTCCGCCAACAAACCACGAAGTTTTGTCGCCCGCCGTTCCTTCCAGCATCGCGCGTGCCGATATCAGCCCGACGCCTCCGGTGGCGCTGAATTTTTTTGCCGTTTCCGACCGGCTGTTGACGTTCAGCAGCGACGAAAGCCGCCCGCCGTATTTCAGAGGCAAATCGCCTTTGTAGAGTTCCAACCCGCTGACAATATCGTTATTGAAAACCGAAAAGAAGCCCATCAGATGAGCGGCGTTATAGACCGTTGCATTGTCGAAGAGAATCAAATTTTGGTCGGGCGAGCCGCCGCGCACGCTAAACCCCGACCCGCCTTCGACGGTCGGTTGCACACCCGGCAACAACTGTACTGCTTTGAGAATATCTACTTCGCCCATCAGCACGGGCAAACGCTGTACTTCTTTGATACTCATTCTTTCGACGCCCATATTTACGCTGGTAACTTTCTCCCGCCTGTCGTGCGAACTGATAACAACTTCGTCGAGCACTTCGGCTTCGGGTTTGAGTTTGACGTTCAGAGGACGGTTGTTTGCCGAAACGGTAATTTCCATTTCTACAGGCAAATAACCAACAAATGTAACCGACAGAATATGTTTGCCGCCGTCGAGATGCAGCAAAAATTCGCCGTTAGCGTCGGAAACCGAGCCTGCCGTTGCATCCTTCACCGCCACCGAAGCGCCGGAAAGTTTGGCTCCGGTTTGACTGTCGGTTACAATTCCGCGCACTTCCGTTTTGCGGCTACTGTTCTGTGCCGACGCCGTTGTGTAGATAAACAAAGTCAATAAAATGAGAACAGTAACCCTGCCCAAAAGTCGGGTTTTACCCGATAAAAAATATATCATAATCAATAAAATTCCATTATTTTCAGGCTGCAAAAATATAGCAAATTAACAATATCTCCAAATTTGGGTTCATTTAGCTAAATCTTTTTTTGAGGTGCTCTTGAAAAAATATCTATTAGAATATTATTAAGAAATGAACGTCATATCAATCCAAAGTCCCGCAGGGACTTTTTTAGTGATTAGTGATTAATGATTAGTGAATAATGCCTGCGGCTGGCAGGCTGAGCCGTTTACGTCCCAGCCTGTCCGCCGCAGGCATTATTCAGTTATTCAATTATTCAATTATTCAATTATTCAATTAATCAGTTATTTATTAATAATGTCCCTGCGGGACGGAACTTTATTAACCGCAGGCTTCAGCCTGCGGACACGACCCCGCCCTCTGTTCGGACGGGGCTGTGCCTCGTCCGGTTTATTCTGGCAGGCTGTGCCTGCCGATGTAGAGACGGGGCGCGC
>JAITIA010000176.1 GCA_031279695.1 Prevotellaceae bacterium
TTCGATGACCATTTTAAATACTTATATCTTTTAATTCACTAATTTTTAATAACTTATCGTCTTCGTTTTCTTATTCAAAGACTTTGCAAAGATAGACATTATTTTCGACATACAAAAACAAATTTTTTCCGGCTAAATCTTTTTTTGAGGTGCTTATCTATTAGAATATCATTAAGAAATGAACGTCATAGCAATCAAAAGTCCCGCAGGGACGATACTTTAATAACCGCTGGCTTTAGCCTGCGGACGGACTGCGCTCTCCACCCAGGCCAAGTCCCTGCGGGACGTTGGGACATAGCCGAGTTTTCTGCATAAATCAATAGCACCTCAAAAAAAGATTTAGCCAAACTTTGGGGAATAAGGGTTTGGTCTCCAAGCGACAATTTGTTCCAACAAATATATCCACTCAATCTTTTTTCAACCCTCTTTTTTCAACCCTTTTTCAAAAAAAATTTGGTTTCTCAAAAAAACTTCATACATTTGCACAACAAAAATTTATTATGTTGCACAACAAAAATGTTTCTTGTTCAAGTCGTTCAGGCTTGGTTTTAAAGATAACCGACGATAAAATTGCGGTCAATATTATCAATATGGCGGCTTGCGCAGCCTGCCATGCAAGCATAGTTTGTACCGCTTTTGAACAGAAAGAAAAAATCGTTTATGTGCCCAATACCGGTCAGCAGGTACGCGCCGGCGACGAGGTCGAAGTGAAAATGCAAACAAGCATGGGCTTGACGGCGGTCATGCTCGCCTATCTTTTGCCTCTGGCTGTTGTTGTTGTTTTGCTGATTGTGCTTTCTGCCGCAAACATCGAAGAATATCTGGCGGGAACATTGGCGCTCAGTTCATTAGGATTATACTATCTTGTAATATATTTGATAAGAAATAAATTAAAAAAACAATTTTCATTTTATATCGAAACACGCAAATGAATACAATAATCTATACCATACTTATTTTAACGGCTCTGGGCGGGCTGCTGTCCGTTGTGCTGTACTTTGTTGCACAAAAATTTAAAGTCGTCGAAGACCCGCGCATCGACGAGGTCTGCGCCCTGCTTCCCGGAGCAAATTGCGGAGGCTGCGGTTTTGCCGGCTGTCGTGCTTTTGCCGAAACCTTTGTCAAAAGCGACGATATTTCGACGCTCAACTGCCCTGTGGGCGGCTCGGCAACGATGAATAGCATTGCCTGTCATCTTGGCAGAGTGGCGGCAGCTGTAGAACAGCAAATTGCCGTAGTGCGCTGCAATGGTTCATGCGAACATCGTCCCCGAACAAATACTTTCGACGGCGCAAATTCCTGTGCTGTATTTGCCGCAACATACGCCGGCGATACCGCCTGCTCGTTTGGCTGTCTGGGAAAAGGCGACTGCGAATTGTCGTGCACCTTCGACGCAATACACATAAACCCGCAAACCCTGCTGCCCGAAGTAGATGAAGAAAAATGTACCGCCTGCGGCGCCTGCGTCAAAGCCTGTCCGAAATTACTCATCGAACTGAGAAAAAAAGGACCCAAAAACCGGCGAATATACGTTTCCTGCATGAACAAAGACAAGGGCGGAATTGCCCGCAAAGCCTGCTCGGTGGCATGTATCGGCTGCACAAAATGTCAGAAAATATGTCCTTTTGAAGCCATTACCATCGAAAACAGTCTGGCATATATCGACCCCGTGAAATGCCGGCTTTGCCGCAAATGCGTCCCCGAATGTCCAACCACGTCAATTGTCGAACTGAATTTTCCCCCGCGAAAAACAGAAAATATAGAAGTAAAACAAAATTAAAAAACATATTTCATGAATAAATTTTTATCTCTGATGATACTGACAGTTACGCTGTTCACAGTATCGTGCACAACAAAACCGAATAGTTTCTTTTCCGACAAAACATACGCACAAAAAGTTCGGTCGGACTTTGAAAAACGCAAACTTCTGGTGGGCGACCAGCGTCGAGACGCGCTCTTTTCGGTATTCAACCGTCCCGACCTCAAACAAGAAGAAAAAGATGCGCTTGAATTTCTGTATGCCTACATGCCGCTCTGTGATTTGTCGGACTACGACGGCGATTTTTTTCTCTCGCAGGTGCGAACAGCCTTTGCCGCACGCGATTATTTCGATTGGGGTAAAAAAATTCCCGAAAACATTTTCCGCCATTTTGTACTTGTTTATCGTATCAACAACGAAAATCTCGATTCGGCAAGGATTGTGTTTTTCAACGAATTGAAAGACCGCGTCAAAGGCATGTCGATGCAGCAAGCAGTGCTGGAAGTCAATCATTGGTGTCACGAAAAAGTAAACTATCGAGGCACCGACGGACGCACTTCGGCGCCGCTGGCTCTGGTCTGCACTTCGTGGGGACGCTGCGGCGAAGAGTCAACCTTCACAACTACGGCGCTGCGTGCAGTGGGCATTCCCGCCCGACAGTGCTACACCCCGCGCTGGGCTCATACCGACGATAATCACGCATGGGTAGAGGTTTGGATTGATGGCGAATGGCACTATATTGGCGCCTGCGAACCCGAAGCCGTGCTCGACGCCGCTTGGTTTTCGGCGCCTGCCAAACGGGCAATGATGGTTCATACCAATGTCTTTGGATTGTACGACGGCGTGGAAGACAAAAATGTGGACAAACCGCTGTATTCCACCATTAATCTCCTGTCGAACTATACACAAACACGCAATATCAAAGTAAATGTTGTTGACGCCGCCGGCAAACCCGTCGAAAATGCCAAAGTGGGGTTCAACGTATATAATTATGCGGAATATTACCCGATAGTTGAAGCGCAGACCGACGCGCAGGGCCTTGCCGCAATCCGGTCGGGAATGGGCGATTTGCTGATTTGGGCAAACAAAAACGGTATCTTCGGATATGCCCGCTCGACCCCAAAAAACGAAACCGTAACGGTTGCGCTGAACAGAAAGCAGGGCGATATTTTTGAAGACGTTTATGAACTTGTTCCCCCGCCCGACAAGCCGGTAAATACGCCTGTCCCCGAAAATCTTGCCAAAGAAAACGGACGGCGCTATCAAATCGAAGACTCTCTGCGCAAGGCATATATCAATACTTTTATCACCGAAGAGGCGGCAAAAAGTTTTGCCGAAAGCCTCAAACTCAATCCCGACGATACTTGGAAATATTTGAACAATGCACAGGGTAATTGGCGCGAAATCAGTAAATTTATAAAAAACAATAAGGATAACGGCGATTTGTTTGCCTTCCTTTCGGCAATTTCGGAAAAAGATTTGCGCGACACTCCGGAAGCAATACTCACCAGTCATCTCTCTCTGGCTCGGCGGTTTGGCGTCAAACAAGGGACGCCCGACGATATTGTGCCGCGCAACGTTCTGTCGCCGCGAATATCGACCGAACTTATCCGCCCCTGGCGCCAGTTTTTCCACTCGGCATTCGACCCGACGACGGCAAAGGACGTGCAGCAAAACGTCGAAAAAATTGTACAGTACGTAAAAAAAGAAATCAAAATCGACGATGAGGAAAATTATTACAACTGCCCACAGTCGCCGCGCGGCGTCTATGAAATGAAAATTGCCGACAAACGCTCGCGCAATATTTTCTTCGT
The DNA here is from genome assembly GCA_031279695.1 of Prevotellaceae bacterium. GTDB lineage: Bacteria > Bacteroidota > Bacteroidia > Bacteroidales > UBA932 > JAIRLF01. The sequence goes on from JAITIA010000176.1 coordinate 3,574, forward strand.
AGCCCTATGTCGTAGCGCCGGCGTCGCTGCCCGCCTGCATCCGGCAACAAGCCGCCCGCAATACTACGATGGCGAATGGAAAAACGCAGAATTTGGCGACGATACGCAAAAAATCTTCCCGCAGGGCGAAATTGTTTTCACCAGCGCAAAATCAAACGTTATCAACCCGCAATATTCAACACACTACACTCTTGGACGCTTTCAAGACGGTAATTTCGTTACTCTGCGCCTGCGCGGAAATAACGACAAAATTTCGGTCGACGCCGGATACTACCGCCTCATGATCGGTAGCCGCGCAAACGACGGCTCGATAACTATCAGCAATAAATATTTTGAAATCAAAGAAAAAGAAAGCCTGAATCTGGAAATCAAAATACCCGAAGTGATAAACAAAGTTCAGGTTTTGGGCATTGTTGATATGAATACCAAAGTAAAACTGACAGGCAATGTGGAAAAATCGCTTAAAGACCTGTCGAACGGTAAAGGCTTGATGCTCTGCTTTGCCGACCCCGACAAAGAACCAACCAAACACGTTCTTCAAGACCTGCCGGCACAGCAAACCGAACTGAATGCGTGGAACGGAGGCGTTCTGTTTCTTGTTCCCGACGACAAACTCAGCGCGGCATTCGATAGTAAGGTGTTCAAAAATTTGCCCAAAAATACACTCTGGGGCGTGGACAGCAAGCGCGTACTGCTCAACGAAGTTGTTTCGACCCTGAAATTGAATTTTGGCGACGATTTCCCGTTGACACTCTTTATATCGGACAGCGGCGGCATAATTTTCAAATCGCAAGGCTACACAATAGGCATCGGCGAAAATATTGTCAAAGCAATAAGACAATCCAAATAGTGATTAGCGGTCGGTGATTAGTGATTAGTGCCTGCGGCGGCAGTTGTATGCTCTGTGGAACTCTGTGGAATTTTTATCACACAGAGTTTCACAGAGACATTGACCACTTATTAGTGATTAACGCTTAGCCTCAGGCAATTCATAATTCACTCTGTTATCGGGAACATTGATATTCTGAATTTTGTACAGCCGTATGGCACAAGTGTTATGTTGGCGTCGCCGTTACCGGTGACGGGTGTTTCGGGCAGTGGCAGCACGTCGGACGGACGCCAGTCGAAGGTCTGCGCTTTAACTGTCAGATGTATTGGCGCGTCTTCGATACGCCAGCTCCATGTTGCGGGCATTTTGCTGCGAGTTACGGTAACGGCGCTTGCATTGCGCGAGCTCAGCGCATAGTTCCACTGCTGATTTTCTGCCTGATGGTTCGGGTCGATGTCCTTTATGGGAAGTGCAAACAGCAGCGGACCATACGAAACCGTGCGAAACGGGCTGTTGATGTCCGGTTTATTGCTTATCGGACGTCCCTTGTCCCGTTCGCTGTAGAAGTAATTGGCACGAGGATAGGGTGTTTCCCGTCCGTCGGCAAATTCGACCTGCATCGGAAAATGCAGTTCGATGCGGTCGCCGGTTTGCCATTTTCGATTTATCCGAAGAAACCCGTGTTGAGCGGCACTGTTGATTTTCTCGCCGTTTACCTTTATTTCCGGATTTCGACACCATTCGGGGATACGCAGATAGAGCGGAAAAACGCTGGCGTCGGCAATTTCAACACTCATTTGAACGGTTTCTTCAAAAGGATATTCGGTACCGGTTACAATTTTCACCGGAACGCCCTTGCCGACAACCGTATTCACTTCCGACGGACAGTAGAGGGCGGCGGCAAGTCCACTGTCGATTGTTCCCATCCATGCGTGCATGATAAAGTTTGGCACGACGCGCGTCAGATTGCCCACGCAGCACAGCACGCTATGTCCGACCGGAAGGAAAGTGAAACATCCCGGTCCCGGATTTTCGGGCGTTGCCGACGGAAAAACGTTCTCGATCCTGTTCGGACTTTGATAGTAAGCCATTGTTTGATAGTCGCGTGCCACGGGTACGGGCGCGGCGTTGAAAAACACCTTTTCGAGCCGGTCGCCCCAAGCGCCGTCGCCGGTTATTTCGTACATTTGCTGGAATGTCCATGCCGACGCTGCCACGTTACATGTTTCCGTGCATCGGGTCGAGCCGACGCCGGCAACAAATTCTTCCGACGAGGCGATACCGAATGGCAGCCCGTGATATTTTTCCATCCAGCGGATATATTTGTTGCTGGCGTCCAGAAACTCCGGACGGTTTGTATATGGATATATCATGGCGGGGATGCGCAGATTTTCGTAAACGATAACGCCATGCTGGGTGTTTGCGAAATCGTTGTTGTTCCATTTTTGTACCGCGTCGAGTGTTTTCGGGTCGTTGGCGGCTTTCAGTACGGCGTTGAGTGTCTGGTGATTGCCGCTCAGCATGTATGCATCGAGCATGGGGTCGGCGTTGCAGCAGCCGGATACGCTGTTGTGTGATACGGCGGGCACGGGCGTGGCTTCAAAGCGGGAATAAACTTTGGTCATTGCATTGAGAATGCGTGGGTTGCCGGTGGCTTCGTAGTAGGCAACCAATGCGCGTCCGATATGCGAATGCGCCCAGTTTTCAAATTCATGTTTCCGAAAATCCACATCGTGCCACCAGATAAACGATTTTCCCTTTCCGTTGCCGTCGAGAACGCCGTTGACCACATTGTCTAATCGTGCCGACACTTTGCGTATCAAAGCGCTGTCGTCGAGAATGTATGCCAGCCGCACCGCTCCGTCGAACCAGTAGGCGCACTGTTCAAGAGGCCAGCCCAAGCCTGTTTCGGCGTCAGCGCCACGCGCCTCAAATCCCACGCCTTTCCACGCCTTTTCGTAGGTTGCGCTCCATTCGTCCAGATGTCCGGTGATACCGTTGGCGGCAAGCACAGCCCAGTCTTTGAGCCAGCCTTTGGGGCGGACGTCGCCAGCGGGCAGCGTAATAAATGCGGGCTTTGCCTTTATCGCCGTGTCGGACAGGATAAAATTGCGCTTTTCGAGAAATACTCTGTTGCGCTTTTCCAGATTGTATTCCGTATGACAAGCCGCCAAAACGAAACATAAAACAATAATCAAATAATATCTATTCATAATGATTAATTTTTAATGATTAATTTTTATTTTATTACACATAATTCTTTCGTCATTGAATTCTAAAATCATAAATCATAAATCTCAATTTCAATCAGTCTGGTATCGCCGTAAGTTACGAGGCGGACGCGGTTGGTGCGGAACGGGATGAAATTTTCTGAATATGTGCATTGTGTATTTTTTGTATCGGAGGCGAGGGTTGTCCAGCCTGCGCCATTCCAGCCCTGAAACTCAAACCGTTTTGTCTCGTAGCTCGCCTGCGGCTTTCCCTGACTGTTGCCGGTGATAAAGCGAAAACTGTGTATATAACTGTTTTTTTCCAAGTCAAGTTCAATCCAGTGAGCGCCTTCGCCGACTGCCACCCAGCGGTTGCCGTCAATTTTGCCGTCGATGGCGTTTTTGCCCTGTTCGGCGGGGACATTGTTGCGTACATCGCTCACACGTACACTTTTACAGCGGATGTGTGTGGTCGGTTTTGCCCGCCAGAACATTTGCAATTTGTCCACCATATAAAATGCCGTACCCTTTTTATTTTCAGTTTTATTGTCAATTCTGAACAAAGCCTCGGAGGGGACGTTCCATTCCGGCATTTTTTTTGTAGCCTTCTGTTTACCAAGCGATTGCCAGTCGTCTTTTTTCCAGACAAACAGTTCATATTCCTCTTCCGCATTTATTTTGCTTGTGTACGACTCCCGATTTGGCGTCATTGCGTTAAAAGCCAGCAGAATATTTGGCGTATCGGGATTAAAAATCTTTATTCTGCCGCTGCTGTCAAACCAGAAAGGGTCGCCGGCGGCTGTTTGCCTGCCGTTTACACAATATACCGGACAGTATATGAGCCCTTTGCTGAGGTTTGTAAATCGTGCACTGTCGCCTTCCGTTTTTGCCTTTATAGAAGGGTACATTTCGGTTGTATTTTCCACAGCCAGATACACATAGCCGGTTGGCGTTTCGGCGGGGTATTTCAAATATACGGTTACGGAATCGACGCCGCAATGTTTGGCGGGACTGTTTTCCATATCAGCATATTCTCGCTGCGGAGGCAAATCGGCTGTTTTCAAATCCATAAAACAATTAAACATTTGGTACGTTTGTTCCCTGTTTTCCGTACTTTTACTAAAATGTCGCTTATAGAGATACACTCCGGCTATACAGCACAGTATCAAAATACCACCTAACACATTTTCAATAATTTTTTTTTTCATGACCTTGTTTGTTTTAATTTTTTTCAAATACAAAATTTAATTTATTCTTTTTTGATTACAAATAATTTTTCCACATGTTTTTATTATTCCGGTTCTTTCTTTTCCTTGTAGAACAGCAAAATAGGATTGCTATCCTCAACTATGTTCATTTTACTGATTTGTTCTTTCCATTTGGGCGCAACTTTCTCAGGATGAGCCGCTACATCTCTCAACCAATCAATTGCTTCAATAATAAACATAACCCGGTTTTCGTCTCTGTCCACAGGATAATACGAAAAAAAAGTAAGTCCAAGTTGCTCTTCTTTTATGTATTTTTCCCATGTTATTTCCGAGGTCTGCTTGTTGATCATTACAATACCGGTCAGATTAGTAGTTGCAAGCATAAAACGGTCTGTTTCAACCGGAGAAGAAAATCCGTATATAATTTTGTTTTCTTCAATCTCGCTTTTAAAAGACCTTTCTTTGCTTTTTTCAATCAGTCTTTTTGTAATCGGATTTTTTACCGTTACTGTATATGGGATTTCAATTTCTCCATTATTTAATCTGTACAGATTATAATCCAATGGGGCTATAAACCAGATGTTTTTGCTGTAAACTACATGTTTTCCATATCCTTTAAAATGAAAATCCACCGATTTGTTGTCTCCGATTTTTTGCCTTGTATCTTTGTCTATATCATATACATGAAACTCGTATGGAGTGCAGGCATACCCTCTGCCGGTCTCGTTTATCAGCGCCTTTCCATTGTGGCATGTCATATTGGAACCTCCATACCCTAAATTTACCTCTCTAAGAAACTTACCGTTCATGTCGAAAAACAGCAACTTACCATAATCGTTGTTTGCCAGAATCTGTTCCGTACGCTCGTCTATTGCAATATCATAAATAACATGAGATTCTCCAGGTCCCGCCCCCAGTCGGTTGATAAATGCTTCCACTTTGCCGGTTTCAATATCGGTCACAAAAATATAATATGATACTGTCAGAAATATCAGTTTGTCTTTCCAGCGGATAGCCCTTTTGATATAATTAACTAAATAATCGTCAGTGGTTTCTATTGGAACAATGGCGTCAAGTTCAAAGTTTTTGAAAAACGTTTG
>JAITIA010000201.1 GCA_031279695.1 Prevotellaceae bacterium
TCACGGGTGGTGGAACTCCGTACGGAGTTCCATATTGCGGGGACATATTAATATTCTATTGATATGCAACTCCTAACGGAGTATTTGTTGAAACAATATTATTTTAAACTATAGCCTTAATCAGTTAATCAATTATGGCAAATATTAACAAATTAGCGCAGTTCATTCTGCGATGGGAAGGCGGGTTCGTCGATGACCCCGACGATGCGGGCAAGGCGACAAATATGGGCGTTACCATCGGCACATGGAGAAATGTGGGTTACGACCACGATGGCGATGGCGATATTGACGTGGACGACCTCCGCCTGCTGACGCCCGAAGATGTGATTGAACGGGTGCTGCGCCCTCACTACTGGAATCGCTGGCGTGGGGACGAAATAGAGAATCAAAGCCTTGCCAACATTCTGGTGGACTGGCTCTGGGCAAGCGGAAAACACGGAATTATCATTCCACAGCAGGTTCTGGGCGTCGCGGCAGACGGCATCGTTGGAAAGAAAACCCTCGCCGCCCTCAACAGCCACCCCGACCCGCGCGCGCTGTTTGACCGTATAAAGGCGGAAAGGCATTTGTTCCTGGCAAAAATTACAGCGGCGCGTCCGGCAAATCTGAAGTTTTTGGTGGGTTGGACGAGAAGGTTGAATGAATTAGAATATGAATTATGCAATGGTTAAACTGTATTATTATTATCGTGGGAATATGTATGCATACGGAAATTTATGCACAGACCGGCTCCGGTACAAAGAAAAAGAATATTAAAATGGAGTCAAAAAGAGTGAAAAAAGCAAAGGTTTCAACAACCATCAGGTTAGCCGGCAATTATCAGAGCGGCAATACCGAAAAAACAAGCGCTACAATTGCCGCTGTTGCCGCAGTAGAGGACAGCATAAAGGAGTTTAGCACAGATGTTAAATTCACTTATGGCGAAAATGCTAATAAAGTGAATCAGCGGGAGTTTTTTGGAGGTCTTACTTACGATTATTTGCCGCTGTCGAAACTCAGTCCCTTTGCCCGAATAGAACTGTACAGCAATGTATTCAAGAAAATCAGTATGCGTCATTCGGGGCTGGCAGGGGCTAAATACCGTTATTTTAAACGTCGAAAACCTTCGTTCAGCTGCGACTATTCATTCAGTATGGCTTTGATTTACGATAATGAAGATTATACCAAAGATGCAAAAGTGCCGGATACCAACAAGTTTTGACTGTCGATGCGCCCCAAATTCAAACAGAGCCTGATGAAAAACATCGCTTTAAGCATGGAATTTTATTATAAGCCCAATATCGTTAAGTTTAACGATTATCGTATTGAAAATCATATACAGCTGGATTGTAGCATAAACCGGTATATATCATTGCAATTTGCTTATATGTATGAATATAACAGCCGTCCGGTAACAGAAACGGTGAAAAATACCGATACAATGTTTCAGACATTTTTAGATATAAAGTTCTGATTATGATGTATCGAATTAGAAATTACGAATTAAAAAGTGTTATGAAAAAGAATTTTATTACAAAGAAAATGGAGACAGAAACCATTCAAAAAAACGCGGCGAGCCTGAAAAGCCGGATGAATGGAACAGGCAAAATGCTGTTATTGGGAGCGATTGTTTTATTGTCGTTACAATACTCAACAGCCCAAACCTATTCCTCGAACTTCGACGATAATGTTTTCGACGGCGGATTCTGGAAAAAAGAACTCGGCAGCAACAGCAATAACGTTATTCGCGTTGAAAACGGAGTAATGAAATTAGAACAGAACAAGACCGATGTAACGCCATATCTCATCAGCAAAGATTTGTCGTTCGACAGTGATATCGTTATGGAAAGAGATGTTTACCTGCAAAAAGCAAATGATTATCTTTATGCAAATTCAACTTTCATATTTAACAACAGAAATCAAATACAGTTTTCGTACTTCTATACTAAATATGAAGAAAATTATAAAGAAGGAATACATCTTATACAGGATGGTCGAAATACAGACATTTACAAAAACATAGCCCTTGATTTCAAAGCGGACAAGGACGGTCAGGGGCGCGGATACCGTATGAATTTACCCATAAATACAATTTTAGACAAATGGTTTCACGAAAAAATAATCATAAGCAAAAACGGTATTGTAACTTATTTTGTGGACAACAAACAAATCGGCTCATACGACCTGTCGAAATATCTGAATTTAAGCAGCGCATCGACTTTTAATGTGAATTTTACTCCTACCGGATGGTGGACGGGGCACAAACATTATTTCGATAATTTTTCCATTGCCTCCATCCGGAAAAAAACAGATGATGAAGCCGTCGCAGAAAAGGCAAAACAGGAAGCAGAACAGCGTGAGCAGCAGGAACAACAGCAGGAACAGCGGCAGGAACAACAGCAGGAACAGCGGCAGGAACAGACAAGAATTATCAAACTCCGAAACTTAAAAAAAGGCGATAAAATCTACGGTGATTATTATCATTCCTCGTCGCCTCTGTATTTTCATGAGCACATTGAAGGCGAGGTAGTTCGGTGGAATGAGAACAAAACTTCGCTCTTGATTACGGTTACAAAGGTAAATACCAACATAGATAATGCTGGTACTATGGAAGATAATGATTATAATTATGCCAACTATAAAGGTGTAACCGTAAAAACTTCCAACAATATCTGGATAACCAATTTGAATAATGAAGATCAGAAAAAAGATTATTTCTGGAACAAAAAATAATCAGTGATTTTCGTCTGAACTGTGATTTTTATATGATTAAAATGATTAGAATGATTGGTTGTCGGAACCACGATTTTTACAGGATTTTTGGGATTGCCGAGATTATGTTTGTTGGAGCAATCACCCGACTGTCCGCCATTCCCCTCCTTTGGAGGGGTGTCCCGCAGGGACGGGGTGGTTTGGCGTTCGCAATTTCCCGACTGTCAAACACATTCGTCGGCGTGGGGGCAGGGCGCGCCCTGCCCCCCACATCGTCGCAATCAACACGACGCAATCAATCCCCTCTTTTGGAGGGGGCAGGGGGAGGTTCATAAAAATCAGCAAAATCATCTGAAAATCACAGACAACCTGCGGCGCAAATGCCGTAGAGACGGGGCGCGCCCCGTCTCTACATTAGCAGGCACAGCCTGCCAAAATAAACCGGACGAGGCACAGCCTCGTCCGAACAACGGGGCATTTCAACAGGGCGCGATTTATCGCGCCCCTACATCGATGC
>JAITIA010000066.1 GCA_031279695.1 Prevotellaceae bacterium
TAAAAAAGCAGGCGGGCTTTTCAAAAAAGCAGGCGGGCTTTTCAAAAAAGCAGGCGAGCTTTTCAAAAAAGCAGGCGAGCTTTTCAAAAAAGCAGGCGAGCTTTTCAAAAAAGCAGGCGGGCTTTTCAAAAAAGGTTTAAACGTTTTGTTTGCAGGGATATAAAATATTGATTCGACAGAGAATTGTGTGGAAACTTTTGTTTTCAATAAATTATCGATACAAACCCCTTATTTCCCCAAGCGCCATAAGTAGATACCTGATACACAAGGTAAATCTCCCTTATTTTCTCAGAGGAAATAATAAGGGCGCAGGGACGCGATTAATAGCGTCTCTACTGAGGGATCCTTTGAAAATAAGGGTTCTATGGATTGTTCACACAATTCACAGTTGAACCTTGAGATAAATCAATTTAGGTATCAGGTACGATATTCATATAAGTTATTTATTTCACGTCCCTAAGATTGCGACGATTACGCCGCCACCGCCGACGGTGATTGCGGGCAAAGAGATTGCAACAGCGCAAACACCGTCCTGTCAGGGACGGAATGCTGGTAGAATAAAAAATTCCCGCAAGGACAAAAAAAGGCTGGACAATTTTGCAACTGTCCAGCCTGTATTAAAAAATTAAATCTCTGCTGTTGTTTTCACATACGCATCAATTATTCCGTTAATCAATTAATCAATTATTCCGTTAATCAATATCCCGGATTTGGTTCTAATTTATTGTTGGCATTGATTGCCGTAGCCGGTATTGGGAAGCGGTTAAAATATGCTTTTTCGGGTCCGTCGGCTGGATGATCCCACCATGCTTCGGTGGTAAATTTGTTCCAGCGAACAAGATCCGTACGGCGGCGACCTTCGCCAAGAAATTCTATCAGCCATTCGTCGAGTAAGCGCCATTCGTCGAAACCGGCAGGCACGGGGTTGGGGTCTGTGCCGGTGAAATAGCGTTTGCGCACGTTGTTAATAAGCGTGGCAGCGCCGGCTTTGTCGCCTGCGCGATACTTGCATTCGGCAAGGGTATAGATAATTTCCGTCAGGCGGATAACCGGCACGTCGGGATTGTAGCGATTGGCGTTGTCGGCGGCGTTGGGTATGGGCGAGAATTTCATCAGCCGTACTCCCGAATTTTCTTCGGCATACATTGCGCCTTCCTTACGTCCGTTAACAGTCGACCAGCGTCCTTGCAGGTTATTAGGGTCAACCGGTTTGATTGTTGGCGGATTCTGTGTTGTCCACCGGCCGTCTTCCCAGTATTTAATCACTTTGCCGTCCTTGTCTGTTTCCGGCAATAGTCTTTCGGGGGCAAGTTGCGCCACCTGATCGACCATTGCAACGGTATCGCCCGGTGCATATTCGCGCGAGCCGTCGGCAGTGCAGGCATATACTGTATCTGGCTGTACGTTGATTAATTTACCGTGCAGAAACATACCTTCGTATTGTTTATCGCCAAGATATCGATAGTTCTTTTTGCGCAGGTCGGTATCCTCAAATTTTGCGTAGGGACTGCCCAGACGGTACTGTGTTGGTGCCGGATTGGGAGCGCCCCACTTGTAGGATTTGCCGTTGATGTCGAGCGAAGGTACCAGACACATTCCGTTCCACGATTCTGCTCCCGGATTGTTGAGATATGCTCTTGTACTGTAGTGTGTGGAATATTCGGGCTGACCGCCGTGAATTTCGCGGCGTCCGTTTTCGCTGGGAACAGCCCAAATCAGCTCGTTGCATTTTTCGTTATCGAAACCAAAAATATCCTGAAACTTGTCGGCTGAGGCATATGCGCCATACTCTCCGTTGATGATTTTCTGACAGAGGGTTGCGCATTCGGTGTACATCGGTGTTTTGATATACGCTTCGGCGTTAAAGTAGAGGCGAACCAGCAGAGCCGCCGCCACGCCCTGAGTAATTTTGCCGTCCTGCCTTTCGCCTGCGGCGCGTTTGGGTAGCGTCGGCAGGGCTTCTTTCAGGAGATTTTCCACAAAATTGAATGTTTCCTGATCGGTAGCGCGTGCTTTGGTGTCTTCGTTGTTGGAAGTATAAAGAGGCACGCCTCCAAAATGGTCGAGTGCAAACCAGTAGTAGAATGCCACCAGCACTTTCAACTGGTTGAGCATCGATGCGCGAGCGCCGGCGGGAAATTTCAGAGCTTCGAAATCGACATATTTGTCAATATCTTCCAACGCGCTCCATGCCAGAGCAATGCCAAGCGAATAGCCTTCCCATGCATAGCCCCAGTAACCGTCGGTAGCGGGAGCAAAGCGATGAAAGAAGTGATTGAGGTAAAAACCGCCATCGTACCAGTCGCCGTTACGGTTGGGCATCAGAATTTCGTCAGACGTCAATTCCTGCAAAGCGGTGAGGCGGCTGCGTGGAACTGTGCCGAGCATTGTTGCCCAGTGCTCGAAGGGACGCACATAACGCAGGTAAACTTTCTCCTGCGAATCGAAAAATGTTGCCGGATCGACTTGTGAATAGTATTCGGGGTCGATATTGCAACTTTGAAACAAGGTTGCAAACAAGGCGGCAACCGTTACGAGCAGTTTGCCCGTCATCTTTCTGTATTTTTTTATTTTTGTCTTCATATCTGTGTGAATTTAAAAATTTAACTGTATTCCAAATGTAAAAGTACGTGTCTGAGGATAAATAGTGTGCTGTTCAACGCCGCCTGTCCATCCGGTGATGTCCACTTCGGGGTTCAAGCCTCTGTATCCTGTAAAGGTATAGAGATTGTTGGCGGTAAAATAGACTCGCGCCGATTCCATCACTTTGAGATATTGCTTCATTTTGAGAGTATATGCCAGAGTGAGGTTTTGTATTTTGAGGAAAGTGCCGTCCTGCAGGAAATAGTCGGACGCCATAGTTTGACCTTTGATTGCTGCATTGCGGGTATATAAGTCGAGCAGCACGTTGCGTGATTCGGCAGGCGTGCCGCCGGTAGTACCCAGAACATGATCCACTGCGTTGTAGATATCGTAGTCTATCCAGCTGGTGAGGGTCATTCCCAGCGACCAGTTTTTCCATGTCAGGTTGTGCGACCAGCCGGCGATAACTGTTGGCGTATAGTTGCCAAGATACTGTCGGTCATCTTCACTTTGTCCGTCAAGTTCGGGAACAATAATATTGCCATCCCTGTCGTAGGCTTGGAAGCGACCATTTGCGTCGAATCCTGCATGTTTATAAATAAAGAAGCTGCCCACAGTGGAATTTTCCTCAATACGGTGAACAACGCCTGCACGTCCTATTCCAACACCGCCATTCATGTACGTCTTGTCGCCCCAGAGCGAGCCTATGGTAGTAGTATTATGGCTGAGGGTCAGTCGCGTTGTATAGTTCAGATCTTTTGTTTGAACAATGTTGGCGCCAATTTCAAATTCCCAGCCTTTGTTTTTCAGCGTACCGATATTTTTGAACATCTTAGGTTGAATGTAGGGCGGCTGCGGCACGTCCACCTCATATATCAAGCCTTCGACATTGCGGCTGTAAAAGTCGATTTTACCAAAGATACGACGGTCGAACAGTTCATAGTCCACGCCAATATTCCATTCGTGTTTTTCTTCCCAGCCAAGTTCGGGGTTGATATTTTTTGAGACGCCGAAGGGATAACCCCATGTTCCATCTGGCAGCATAACCTGGTTGCCGGCTGAGCCGTACATTACTGCGGCATAGTCGGCGTCGAAGCCTTCGTTACCGGTAACGCCGTAGGCAACGCGCACTTTCAAGTCGTTGAGCCAGCCGAGGTCCTGCATAAAGTTTTCTTTCGACAGACGCCAAGCGCCGGACAGCTGCCAGAAATTACCCCAGCGGCGATTGACGGCAAATTTCGACGAGCCTTCGCGACGGAAAGTAGCAGAGGCAAGATAGCGGTCGAGATAGGCATAGTTTACGCGCCCGAATGCGGCGAGCAGTTTTTGGGTAATATCTTTTGATGATCCCATTTCTGCTTTATGCGTGGCGGAGGCGTTGTTCAAGCCCGTACCTTTACCCATGTCCCACATTTTAAAGGCATCTTCGGCAAAATCAAAGTTTCTGAGGCGAAACGTTTCTTTGTTCCGTTCAAAATAGTTGTAACCGGCGGAGGCATTGATATAATGTTTGCCACCAACGTTGCGAACGTATGAAAAATAACCGTCGTAGTTTAGCAGTTCGGTTTTCTCGAACTTCAGTTCGGCAGTACCTTTTCCGCTACGGTTATTGTATTCGGTTTGGGTTGAATTTGACGGCTGATAGTTGTGCCATTCCCACTGGCTGTTTTCATATCCTATGGTTTGATGGTAGGCAAGACCTTCAATCGGCAGGATATTCAGTTTCAGTTCCACATCGGGACGGAACCATGTGTCGATGCCTTCGTCGGTTTTGAGTGTGGCGTCGCGAATAACGTTTTCGGTCATGCCCGATCCATGCGTAACCCAGTCGGTAGCATGAGGTGAATGGGTTGGATTGCTGGTAACGAGAGCGTCCACGCTTGGGCTAGCCTGATTTCGGTTAGCGCGTCGATAGTCGATATGAGTATTGACGTCGAGCCAGCCGTCCACAAGTTTGAAACTACCGTTAATGCGACCGCCGTAGTCCTTACGGTTATCGCCCATCAGCACTCCGCGATTGTCCTCATACATGGCGGAGGCATAGATTCTTGCCGATTCTGCACCGCCCTGAATGGTAACCACGTGGCGTTGCGAGGTGGGGTTGGCAGCCATGCCTTCGTCCCACCAATCGGCGCTGTCGCCGTAGTCGTTCTGAGCAGGTTTGTAAAAGCGATACTCGTCGGCGGTGAGCACGCGCGGTTTGCCAAAATTCTTTTTGAGAATGGCTTCGCCGGTGTACGAGAGGCGCATTTTACCTTCCTTAGCCTGTTTGGTGGTGATAAGAATCACGCCGCCTGCAGCACGGGTTCCGTAGATAGCGCCAGCCGAGGCGTCCTTCAGGATATCAATCGATTGAATATCTTCCTGAACAACAGAGCGGATATCGCCGCCGGGCATTCCGTCGATCACCACCAGTGGATCGTGCTTGGTATTTACCGACGCCATTCCGCGCAACTGCAAGGTTGTTTCGGAGTTAGGGCTGGGAGTTTCCTGAATAATCAGGTTACTCACCTTGCCTTTCAATGCATTGGTAATTGTTGCTCCGGCAACGCCAACGGGCAAATCCTTTGACGAAATTGAGGTGATTGAATTTGTCAGATGTTTGCGTTCCAGCGTTCCGTAGCCTACTACCACAACTTCGGAAATTTGCTGAACATCTTCGCTCATAACAACATCAATAGTAGTTTTGTTACCCACAGAAATTTCCTGAGAGGTAAAACCTACAAACGAGAATACCAATATCGCGTTGCCGTCGGGTACGCGAATCGAGTATTGTCCGGCCTCGTTGCTCACAACGCCCACAGTACTGCCTTTTACTGTGATACTGACGTTGGCAAGCGGGTCGCCGGATGTTTCCGTTACCGTTCCATTGACGGTAACGCCCTGCGCAAACGCCCCGAAGGCGAGCGCACACATTACACAGGCGGATAAAAGTATTTTCCGCACCATGATCAAATTAAAAAAACTTTTTTTACTCATAGTTGATTTATTTATTATTAAAAACTAAACTTGCCGAATACGATTTCGACAATATCTTCCCGAAGATTGGAACAATACCAATAAACGGTATTCCGATTTTTTTTGAAATTTTCGAAGCAGAGCATGGAATGCCGCCGTACCCAAAAACCGATACATGCGACCACAGAGCATAAAAATACCGCCATATCGAAAACGATACATGCGACCACAAGGCACAGACGAAAATTGTGCCGAAAAACAGATACGCCAAATGGCGTAACTCGCTGATTACTTCTCTCTCTCTCTCTCTCTCTCTCTCTCTCTCTCTCTCTCTCTCTCTCTCTTGTTCGTTAGATGCAAATACCGTGCCAGAGATTGTATCCCAAACAGTTACAAATCCCGAAAATCTCTCAAAAAAGGCACTTAAACTACACATCTTCAATTTGTTTTAATCAATTTTAAAAAATCTACACTTTTCTATCTTTTTTCAGTGTTTTTTATCATAATTTTTCCTTGTTGCATCCGCTATTTTTATAAACGTTTGCGAGTGCAAAGGTAGGCATTTTTTTTTATCTGCAAATAAATTCCGCAAAAAAAGTTTACTCCGCTATACTTTCGGAGCAACCGCCCTCCATGTACGGAACAGATTGTCAATATAAAACTCTTATTTTCCCAAAACGCTTTTCGGGTTCAATTACGAATTACGAAAAGAAATCATTCTGAAATCACAGTTCCGACAATGCTGCCGCAGGCGCTGACCACTAAATTCCCAGTCCGTCGATAAACGAGGAGGCGACGGCTTTTTTCTGCACTATGCGCGAAAAAGGCGGAACGCCATATACTTGCCAGATATTGCCGCCGATAATTGTGTCATGACCGATTGTTATCCGTCCCAGAATGGTTGAGTTGGAATACACTATCACATTATCTTCGAGAATTGGGTGGCGGGGATAACGCTGAACAACGCCTTCCTCGTTGGTTGCCAGACTTCTTGCTCCAAGAGTTACGCCCTGATACAGACGCACATGATTGCCGATGACACAGGTTTCGCCAATCACCACGCCCGTGCCGTGGTCGATGCTGAAATATTCGCCAATGCTTGCTCCCGGATGGATATCGATGCCGGTTGCCGAGTGTGCCAGTTCCGAGATAATGCGCGGCAGCAGAGGAATATCGGCAAGCAGCAGCTCGTGCGCCACCCGATAGTTCAGTATTGCCTGTATTGCCGGATAGCAGTATATCACCTCGTCGTAGCCGGTAGCGGCGGGGTCGCCGTCGCACACCGCCTTAATATCGGTGGCAAGCATCCGTTTGATTTCGGGAAGAGTGTCGATAAAGGCAAGCGTCAAATTTTCCGACTCGCGGTGCTCCTCCTGTTTGCCCGAAAAGCATAATGCAGTATTTATCTGCATGTTGAGACACTTGTAGAGTTTCTCCATATTCATACCCAGATGGTATTCCTGTGCGCCGTCGCAGATTTCCGTTTCTCCAAAAAAACCCGGAAAAACAATTGATTTGATGATTTCTATAATTTCGCGAATATTTTCTACGCTGGGCATCATTCGCGCCGGTTTGGGGATATATTGATATTCGTCGCTTTCCTGTTTCTGTAGTATTGCGATGTTCTTTTTCAGTATTTTTTCTATTTCTTTCATCTTTTTTGATATTTATAATTTATAATTGACCTGCAATAAATATCTCTGTGTTTCTGCGCAATGCCTCTTGTTTTGTGAAGAAAAGATATGAAAAAGACACATATACGCAGAAGACACAGAGAAAGAAGACCTTGCGGTCTCCAATGAACACAAATTAACAATAGTAAGAGTAGTCGAAGTTCACATTATTCTCAAATTCCAAATCGTACATCAAATGATATTCACGTTATTCTGAAAGTATCGGGAACGATTTTATTGTTCAAAAAATCACCAACCACACCTTCTATTTCACACAGAGCCTCGTCGAGGTCGTCGTTCAGCAGCATGTAGTCGAATGTTTTTGCGTGCGACAGTTCATGTTTTGCCTTTTTCAGGCGCTCGTTCACTATGAACTGTGTTTCTGACGCCCGCCTTTCGAGCCTTTCTTTGAGCACTTCCAGCGTTGGCGGAACGACAAATATCAGGAAGGCATTTTTATAACGGGCTTTAAAGTTCAGTGCGCCGGCAACATCGACGTCGAAGAGGGCGACTTTGCCGGCGGCGGCAATTCTGTCCACTTCCGACGTCAGCGTGCCATACATGCAGCCGCTGTAAACTTCTTCCCATTCGATAAAATCACCCTTGTCGATACGTGTTTTAAATTCGTCGGGCGTGAGAAAATAGTAGTGTTCTCCGTTCTTTTCGCCGCTGCGCGGCAAGCGGCTGGTTGCCGAAACGGAGAACTCCAGTCTGTCGAATTTATTAAGCAAATGGTTGATAACCGTTGTTTTGCCCGATCCCGATGGCGCTGATATTACAATTATACTGTTCATTGTCTTATATTTTTTTCCGGTGCAAAAGTAATGTTTGTTTCCGACATACGCAAAATAATTCAGGATTGGAGAAACGGATACTTGTAATCGGTGGGTGGCGTCAGCGTTTCCTTAATTGTTCGCGGACTGGTCCAGCGCAGCAGATTAAGATGGCAGCCTGCCTTGTCGTTTGTTCCCGAAGCACGCGCTCCGCCAAAAGGTTGCTGCCCCACAACAGCGCCTGTGGGCTTGTCGTTTACATAGAAATTGCCGGCGGCGTATTTCAGTTTGCATTTCGCCGTTTCGATGGCGTATCGACAGGTAGAAAATATTGCTCCCGTCAGCGCGTATGGCGAGGTTTGATTGCAGATTTCGAGTGTTTCCTCGTATTTGTCGTCGTCGTAAACATAAATGGTGAGCACCGGACCGAAAATTTCTTCTTTCATGGTAACAAAATCGGGGGTGCGGGCAAGTATCACGGTTGGACGGATAAAATAGCCTGTTGTTTTATCGCCTTTGCCTCCGGCAATTATTTCAGCGTCAGGGTTGTTGGCTGCCATGTCGATATACTGCATTATGCTGTCGAAGGCTTTTTCGTCGATAACGGCGTTCACAAAGTTAGCGAAATCGTCGGGAGCGCCGGTTGTCAGTTCGCCGGTTTTTGCCACTAATTCGTCCTTTATTTTTGTCCAGATCGACTGAGGTATGTATGCCCGCGACGCTGCCGAACATTTCTGTCCCTGATATTCAAATGCGCCTCTGATGAGCGCCACTGTCAGCGACTTGGCCTCTGCCGAAGGGTGTACAAACACAAAGTCCTTACCTCCCGTTTCGCCCACAAGTTTGGGGTAGCTGCGATATTTTTCCAGATTGCTGCCGACGGTTTTCCACATCGAGTTGAAAGTTGCCGTTGAGCCGGTGAAATGTATGCCTGCCAGATTTTTATCGTTCAAAACCGTTTCGCTTATCAGCGTCCCCTGTCCGGGCAGGAAGTTGATTACGCCGGCGGGCAGCCCTGCCTCGATAAATATTTTCATAAGATAATAGTTCGACAGGATTGCCGTTGTTGCAGGTTTCCAGACGGTAACGTTGCCCATCAGCACCGGCGCGGCGTTCAGATTGCCCGCAATAGCGGTAAAGTTGAACGGCGACACGCAATAGACAAAGCCTTCGAGGGCGCGATATTCAAGTCTGTTGATAGTTTGCTGGTTCGACGAGGGTTGCATGGCATAGATTTCGGAGGCGAAATGAGCGTTAAAACGCAGAAAATCGATAAGTTCACATGCCGAATCTATTTCCGCCTGATATGCGTTTTTGCTCTGTCCGAGCATTGTTGCGGCATTAATAACGAAGCGATATTTTCCCGCCAGCAGTTCGGCAACGCGCAGCAGCACTGCCGCCCGCTCCTCCCATGGCAGCGCCGACCATTGCCTGTGCGCGTCCATTGCCGCCGCAATTGCCTGTTCGGTTTCAGCCTTGCCTGCCTTGTAATACATGGCAAGGATATGCGAATGATTGTGGGGCATACATACCGAGTCTATGTTATCCGTTCTAACCTCTTTGCCTCCGATTATCAGCGGAATATTGACTATCCTTTTCGTTTGCCGTTCTATTTCCGCCTTCAAAGCCTCCCGTTCCGGCGAGCCGGCGGCATAATTCAGCACCTGCTCGTTTGCGGGCAATGCAAATTGAAATATTGAATTGTTCATACCTTATATATATCGATTGTTTTTTTAACGATTACTTTCGCCGACAGCGCCCAATCCGTATTTCAATTTTCTATCTGCCAGGCAATTGCCACTCTAAAAACCTGACTGCCCGGACTTAGCCCGTCGCTGGAATAAGCTCTGACGGCAATTGTTCCGTCGCTCATCATGTCATATTCATACTCGATTGAAAAATCTGCGCCATAAAATGTATATGGCAAAGGTATCTGGGTTTCCAGATTTGTATCATAATCGAGAAACAGATAGACCATTATCAGCCCTTTGAAATAGGCGTCCCTCAAAACGGGCGCTTCGAGAATAGTCTCATAAAAAGGACCTGAGGCATCGCTGCGCAAGGTCCAGTTTCTGTCGCCAACAACAAATTCCTGCGAATAAATTTCGACCGGATTTTCGGGCGATTCATAAACATTTCTCTGTGTACATGCCGTTGCTGCAAGCAGCCCGATGACTGTAACTACAATAAATTTAACTTTTTTCATGTTTTTATGTTCTAAAAAATTCGATACAAATGTACACATTTTTTTTAAATCCACAATTTTTTAGTGATTTCGAGTGAAAAAAGATTGAATAACTGATTAACTGAATAATTGAATAATTGATTAACTGAATAATGCCTGTGGCGGAATTGTCTGAACCTTGATTTTCTTTATTGGCATGATTTGTTTGCGTTGATTGTCTGAACTGTGATTTTAGATTGATTTTAATGATTTTTGTGATTGTTTGCGGCGACAAAGTCCCGCAGGGACGGCACTTTATTAACCGGTGGCTTTAGCCTCCGGCAGCGAACCAGCCACGGCTGTTGGGACAAGGTTCTACCTTGTCCACTCTATCTACGCAGGCTGTGCCTGCATTTGCACCTTTGTTGGCAGGCGCAGCCTGCCAAGATAAACCGGACGAGGCACAGCCTCGTC
>JAITIA010000067.1 GCA_031279695.1 Prevotellaceae bacterium
CACAGAGAAAAACAGATAAACACAGAGAAACAAAGATAAAAAAAGAGAAACACAGAGAAACACAGAGAAACACAGAGAAACACAGAGAAACACAGAGAAACACAGAGAAACACAGAGCATACCGCCGCCGCAGGTACAAAAAAGTTATTATTCAGGCGTGAAAATGAGCGCCGTTTTTTCAGATTTTTCTGTTTTTTTGCCCAGATATCGCACAAATTTTCGGCAAAAATCACCCGCAGAAATATCTGTATATCACAATAATCAAAAAAATAATTTTGCCGGTATAACAAAAAGTATTATCTTTGGTTTCAAAAAACATTTGAAATAGAATGCTAAAACAAAGTTTACAACAAAAGCAACTTCAGAAACTGTCGCCGTTGCAAATTCAGACAATTAAACTGATAGAATTGCCTTTGATTCAAATGGAAGAACGGATAAAAAAGGAACTTGAGGAAAATCCCGTTCTCGAAGAAGACACCCGTTTGGAGGACAATGAAACCGACGGCAATGAGGGTGAAAATGATGAGTTTTCGCTGGAAGATTATATTGGGGAGGGTGAAGCCGACGACGGTATTCCATCCTATAAACTGACAACAAATAATGGTTCAAAAACAGATAATTATCAAGAATATTCAACAATGGCAAATTACACTTCTTTACATCAAATGCTTGAAGAGCAACTCACTGTGCAGTATCTCAATAAACGAGAACACATTCTGGGGTCGTTTATTATTGGAAGTATCGACAGCGACGGCTATCTGCGCCGCAGTTTAGAGTCGATTACCGACGATATTGCATTCAAAATGGGAATCGAAGTCTCCGTCGATGAACTTGCCGAAATTCTGGCTGTTATCAACACTTTCGACCCTTCGGGCGTTGGCGCGCGCGATCTGAGAGAATGCCTGATTATTCAACTGAAACAAAAGACGCAAACCAGATATGTCAAAATGGCGCGGTTTATTTTAACCGAATGTTTCGACGATTTTTCGAAAAAACATTACCAAAAACTGACCCTCAAACTCAATATCGACGACGAAACGCTCAAAGAAGTGCTCAAAGAAATACTGCGCCTCAACCCCAAACCCGGCTCGATATACGAAACGCTTTACACCGAACAGTCGCAACAAATTATTCCCGACTTTATTCTCGAAACAAAAAACGGAGAACAGGAGTTGAGCCTCAATACCAATATTTTGCCGAGTTTGAAAATAAGTAAAAATTATTCCGATATTATTGAAGATTATCATGCAAAATCCGACCTGACGCCGGAGGATAAAGAAACACTGAACTTTATCCGTCAAAAAATCGACTCTGCCAAGTGGTTTATCGAAGCAATCAGGCAACGCCACCATACAATGATGCGTACCATGAAGGCGATTATCGAGTTTCAACATGAATATTTTAAAGACGGCGACGAAACTTGCCTCCGCCCAATGATTTTAAAAGATATTTCAACAATGACAGGCTACGATATTGCAACTATTTCGCGGGTGGCGAACAGCAAATATATTCAGTGCGATTGGGGCTTGTTCTCGCTCCGATATTTCTTCTCGAATGGTATTCAAACCGATACCGGCGAGGTTTCGATCCGCGAAGTGAAAAAAATTATTCTCGAACATATCGAAAACGAAGACAAAAATGCGCCTATGACCGACGAAGAATTGACGCAGATACTCCAAGAGAACGGCTTTAATATCGCCCGTCGAACGGTTGCCAAATATCGAGAAAAAATGAATATCCCTGTCGCAAGAATGAGACGGGAATTTATTTAATTAGTGATTAGTGATTAGTGATTAGTGATTAGTGATTAGTGATTAGTGATTAGTGATTAGTGATTAGTGATTAGTGATTAGTAATTAGTAATTAGTGATTAGTGATTAGTGATTAGTGATTAATGTATTTGAAATAAATCTAAATCAAAAATAATCGTAAATCGTAAATAAAAGATCGTAAATAAAAATGAAGTATTTAATAGCGGGTTTGGGGAATATCGGAAGGGAGTATGAAAAAACGCGGCATAATGCGGGCTTTGAAATTCTGGATATTCTTGCAAAAAAACACGAAACGGCGTTTGCTACAAAACGCTATGGCGACGTTGCCGAAATGAAATATAAGGGCAGAACTCTGATTCTGCTCAAACCTTCAACGTATATGAATTTGAGCGGTAATGCGGTGAATTTTTGGTTGCAGACGGAAAAAATCCCGCAGGAAAAACTGCTGGTCGTACTCGACGATTTTGCCCTGCCGGCAGGGCAAATACGAATAAAAAGCAAAGGGAGCGACGGCGGACACAACGGGCTGAAACATATAAATGCCGTTCTGGGAAACTCGAATTATGCCCGACTGAGATTTGGCGTGGGCAACGATTTTCCTCAGGGTTTTCAAATCGATTATGTGCTGAGTCAATGGTCGAAGGACGAATATCTGGCGCTGACGCCCGCTTTTGAAAATGCCGCCGAAGCAATTTTGAGCTACGTGTTTGTCGGCGCTGCTCGTACAATGAATATCTTCAATACAAAAAAAATTATCGAAACATGAACATCCTGATAAACGGCAAAGCGGCGGAGGTTTTTGGGAACGAAACAATTATCGAAACTGCCCGTCGCGAAGGCTGCAACATTCCGTCGCTCTGCTATGCTAAAGGTGCAAAGCACAAATCGTCGTGCATGTTGTGTTCGGTGAAAAATCTCGTTTCGGGGCAAATCATTCCCGCCTGCTCGACGCTGCCCGTCGAAGGAATGGAGATAGAAACCGAAAGCGAAGAAATTAACACAATCCGCACCCTATCGCTCGAATTGCTGCTGAGCGATCATCGCGCCGACTGCGACGCGCCTTGCAAAATTGCCTGTCCGGGCGGGTTCGACGTGGCTGCAATGAACCGACTCTACGATAGTAGCGCCGCCGATGCCGCCCTTGAAATGATGCGCGATACGCTGGTTATTCCCGCCACGCTGTGCTATATCTGCAACGCTCCATGCGAAAAAATATGCCGAAAAAAAGACCTCAACAAGCCGGTAGAAATAAGGGAAATAAAAAAAATGCTGGTGGCAACAACTCAACTCTGCCAAATTGCGCGACCCGCAAGCAACGGAAAACGCGCGGCGGTTGTTGGCTCGAACCCCGCAGGGCTTGCCGCCGCCTACCGTCTGGCAAAACTCGGCTATGAAGTTACTGTTTTTGAACGTGCCGACGCCATTCTGACCCCGCATATCGAAATGGACAAAACGCCTGCCGAAATTGTTGAACTCGAAATAGACGTGATGCGGCAAATGGGCGTGGATTTTGTGTGCTCGTCCGGCAAAAATTCTTTCGACGAATACGAGGGGCTGATTTCAGTTATCGATAATGAAACTTTTCCGCAGGCGGTTATGCTGACCGCAAAAACCCGACAGCCCGCGCGTTTAACCCTCGAAGGGCGGAAACTTGCCGACAAGCTGCATGCCTCGATAAGCGGCGAACAAGAACCCGACAGCCACGCCTCGAAAATATTCAATTCATCGTATAGCCGTTTCTCCGAAAAAGAACAGCAAACGTTGCGGGCGCAGGCTTGCAACGAAGTGCGCGCCTCGCTTTGCCTTTATTGCGACTGCGACAGAAAAAATAACTGCCAACTGCGCGACTGTGCCACGCGGTATGGCGTGAAAAATAGCAGATATTCGCGCGAAACGGCGTCGCAGGCTATGCAGCGCCGGCAAATTGGCGAAGCAATAGGCTTCGAACCGGCTAAATGTATTCGCTGCGGATTGTGCGTTTACAATAGTTCCAACGGATTTACCTTTAAAAATCGGGGCTTTGGAATGCAGGTGGCGCTGCCCGAAGGCAACGAAAAAAATATTGGCGTCGAACTTGCCGAACTTTGCCCCACAGGAGCGCTGTATCTAATTAAAACCAATCAATCAAAACAAAAAATATGAACATTGTAATAAAAAATGCCGATATACTGAACGAAGGGCAAATTGTGAGAGGCAATGTGCGCATCGAAAACGACACGATTGCCGAAATTTTTACCGATAATCGCTCGGAAATGCCCGACACGCAGTATTTCGACGCGCATGGGAAACTGCTTTTGCCCGGAATAATCGACGATCAGGTGCATTTTCGCCAACCCGGACTGACGCACAAGGGCGATATCTTTTCCGAAAGTCGAGCCGCCGCCGCCGGAGGCATAACCTCGTTTATGGACATGCCCAACACTTTGCCGCCAACGCTCGACAGCGAAAGGCTTGACGAAAAATTTGAACTCGCCCGCCAAAATTCCCTTGTCAATTATTCGTTTTATCTCGGAGCATCGAACGACAATATCGCCCACATCCGCCGCATCGACCCAAAAACGGTTTGCGGAGTGAAGGTATTCATGGGCTCGTCCACAGGTAATATGCTGGTGGACGACGAGCGCGCTCTGTCGGCAATCTTTGCCGAATCGCCCGTAATTGTGGCAACTCACTGCGAAGATGAAAATATTATCAGAGAAAAAAACCTGCTCTATCGGCAAAAATATGGCGACAGCATTTCCCCCGCCTGTCATCCGCAAATACGAACCGACGAAGCCTGCCGCCGCTCGTCGGCAAAAGCCATCGAACTTGCCATTCGCTACAATACCCGCCTGCATGTTCTTCATCTGACAACCGCCGGCGAAACAGAATTTTTCGACCGAATATCGCCCGCGTACTTGCCTCGCGTAACCGCCGAAGTTTGCGTGCATCATCTGTGGTTTTGCAGCGACGATTATGCCGCGTTGGGTAATAAAATCAAATGCAATCCCGCAATAAAAACCGCCGCCGACCGCGAGGCGCTGCAACAGGCGGTGCGCAACGGCAAAATAGCCGCCATTGCCACCGACCACGCTCCGCATACACTCGACGAAAAACTGCGCAACTATTGCGACGCTCCCTCCGGCTTGCCGCTCGTACAGCATTCGCTGCCAATGATGCTCGAACTGTGCCGGCAAGGAGTGTTTTCGCTTTTCGACCTCGTTGAAATGATGTGCCACCGTCCCGCAAAACTATTCAATATAAAAAAACGGGGATTTATTCGCACCGGATATTTTGCCGACCTCACGCTGGTCGATAGCAACAGCCCAAACACTGTTACCGCCAACAGCCTTATGAGCAAATGCCGCTGGTCGCCACTCGAAGGGCAAGGCTTTTCGGCAAAAGTGGTCGCCACCTGGGTCAATGGAGCAACGGTGTGGCACGACGGACGTATTATTGAAACAAAAACTGCTCGACAATTAGAATTTGAACGATGAAACAACGTATTGCCTATATCATTAATCCCGTATCGGGAACAAGCAACAAACAGTCGATAGCCGACTATCTTTATAAAACGGTCGATAAAAACCGATACGAACCGGAAATATATTTTACCCAATATGCCGGCGACGGAACACGTCAGGCAAAAGAATATGCCCGTCAGGGTTTCGAGCGGGTGGTGGCTGTGGGCGGCGACGGAACGGTGAACGAAGTAGCCACCGGACTGCTGAAAACCGCCGCCGCGCTGGGAATTATCCCGCTTGGTTCGGGCAACGGGCTTGCCCGTCATATAAAAATGCCGCTCAACCATATCCGCGCAAACAAAATTGTGCAGGACGGTAAAATAATTTTTGCCGACTGCGGAACGCTCAACGGCAAACCGTTTTTCTGCACCGCCGGAACGGGCTTCGACGCCCAAGTGGGGCAACGTTTTGCACAAATCGGGCGACGCGGATTTGTGAGCTACGCGCAAGCCTCGTTTCTCGAATATCTGCACTACTGCCCGTCGAACTATAAAATCACCGTCGAAGGCAAAACCTTTTCGCGACGGGCTTTTCTCATCACCCTGGCAAACGCCTCGCAGTGGGGATACAATGCCTACATCTCGCCCAACGCCAACCTTAACGACGGAATGCTCGACTTAGTGATTGTCTATCCCTTCAACCTTTTCAAAGCCCCTATCATTGGTTTGCGGATGTTCACAAAAAGCATCTACCGTTCGGGCAATATCGACGTTATCCGCGTGCGCGAAGCAAGCATCGAAAGAGAAAAAGCAGGCTATGTGCATATCGACGGCGACCCGATGGTCGAAGGTAAAATACTCGACATAAAAACCGTCCCCGCTCATCTCCGGCTGATTGTTCCCGACGAAATTAACAAACAACATTTCACCATCCCTTTTATTAAATATTGACGATATCTAAAAATATTATAAAAACACTATCCAATGGAAATATCAGTAATAAAAATTGGCGGCAACGTTATCGACCACGAAGCGTCGCTCAACACATTTCTTGAGAAATTTGCCGCCCGCGAAGGCAAAAAAATTCTGGTACACGGAGGCGGCAAACTTGCCACCCGCCTGTCGGCACGGCTCGATATACCAACCAAAATGATCGACGGACGTCGCGTTACCGACGAACAAACAATCGAAGTTGTTACAATGGTCTATGCCGGATTGGTGAACAAAAAAATCACCGCTCGGCTCCAATCTTTGGGCTGCAACGCCATTGGATTGTCGGGCGCCGACGCCGGCTTGATACGGGCGGTGAAACGCAGCCCCGAACCGGTGGATTTCGGACTGGTGGGCGACCTCTCCCCTTCAAGCATCGACGCTCCGCGCCTGCTCGATTTTCTCGACAGCGGGCTGACGCCAGTCTTCTGCTCGATAACCGCCAACCAGCAAGGCGTGCTGCTGAACTGCAACGCCGACGTCATTGCCCGCTCGCTTGCCGTTGCCCTGTCGCCAACAAATACGGTGAAGCTAATCTACTGCTTCGAGAAAAAAGGGCTGCTGGCAAATGTGGACGACGATAACTCCGTTATCCCGAAAATCAGCCGCGCCAACTGCGAACAACTCAAAAACGCAGGCGTAATATCCGGCGGCATGATACCCAAAATCGACAGCGCCTTCGACGCAATCGCCGCCGGCGTCAGCGAAGTAATTATCAAATCCGCCTCCGACCTCGATAACAGCGAAGGAACAGTAGTTAGTGATTTTTGATTTTTGATTTTTGATTTTTGATATACGATTTTTGATTTTTGATTGATGATTGATGATTTACGATTTACGATTTTTGATTGATGATTTACGATTGATGATTTTTGATTGATGATTTTTGATTGATGATTTTTGATTGATGACGCTGTAGATTCCTCCGCCGAGCACTCAAACGCCCGTGCCGACACTGTAGATTCCTCCGCCGAGCACTCAAACGCCCGTGCCGACGCTGTAGATTCTTCCGCCGAGCACTCAAACGCCCATGCCGACGCTGTAGATTCCTCCGCCGAGCACTCGGACGCCCATGCCGACGCTGTAGATTCCTCCGCCGAGCACTCAAACGCCCGTGCCGACGCTGTAGATTCCTCCGCCAAGCACTCAAACGCCCGTGCCGACGTAGAATAAAAAAATTATTACACGAAGTTTTACGAAGAAGACACGAAGAAGCACGAAGGTTGTTCTACATAGTGTCTGTCCGAAAACTCGGATACACGCAATCGCCGTCCCGCAGGGACGGAATGTTGGTAGAAAACGTAAGCCCAACCTCGTTGTTCGGACGAGGCTGTGCCTCGTCCGGTTTATCTTGGCAGGCTGCGCCTGCCAACAAAGGTGCAAATGCAGGCACAGCCTGCAAGGATAGAGTGGACAAGGTAGAACCTTGTCCCAACAGCCGTGG
>JAITIA010000070.1 GCA_031279695.1 Prevotellaceae bacterium
CCTTGTACCTTTCCGTAAGGGCGAGAAAGCTAAAATTATATGGATCTTTGACTATTTCGTTGGCAAGGTCGCTTTGTATTTCTGGCAACAAACGCGAAAAATTATTGAGGGCTTTTCCTTGTGCCGAATATAAATCGGCTTCTAAAAAGTTCATTAAAACCGACCTGCTCCATCCGTTTTCTATTGTCTTTTGCACATAAAAAAGGGCTTGTTTTACTGACTTGCATTTAGTGAAAATTTCCACATGGTGTCGCCAAGGGATTTGAAAAACAGGATGGTTCTCAAATTCTTCACCAGCTTGGTGAAGAATTATATCTTGTTTGTTATCATCTTCTTGTGTTTTTTCACCAGCATGGTGAAGAGTTTGAGAGCGTTTTGAATAGAACAGATAAAACCTTTTGCAATAAGTTAAATTAACCACCGAAAATCCTTTCAAATCAGGAAACTCTCTACGTAAATCCTTACTCAATTTTTCAAAAAAGCCACTTCCCCATTCCGCCTCCATTTGTCGGGCTACAATATCGTGTCCTAAATCCCAATACAAGCGCAGCAGTTCAGCATTTACCTTGACGGCTGCCTTTATCTGGCTTTGTCGCACCCTGTTTTTCAGTCCAGTCAGCCATTGTTTGTATTCTATGTCTATTTTATTCATTGCCGCCTCTTTCCAAATTGTTTACTATTTTATCTATTGCTTTACGCAATACATCCTGCCGTTTTACAATTTCCGTAATTTTGGCATTGAGTGTGTGACTGTCAATTACTTTACGTGTATATTCCTGTTCAACATAAGATGAAACAGCAAGCTTATAAGCATTTTCTGCAATAACCGAATTGTCGACCAAAGCGGTAAAATGCGCTGTATTTTCCCGTTTTATAAATGCTTCCAGTATTTTAGCCTGATTATCTGCCAAGAGTTTGTTTTTCTAAAAAGTTCTTTTTGTTCAAATATTGTAGTTTCTAATATTGATAAATCTATCATAGCAATATTACTAATGTTGAAAATTAAATGCAAATTTATAAATTATTAGCAAACGAAAACCGTTTAATAAGACTGTTTAAATTTAACAAAAATCAGAATAACTATCCTTTAAATGCTAAAATATATTAAAATAAAATAATAAACGCTTATTTTTTTAAGAAATATTTTGAGTAGAAAAAATATTAATATATTTGCCGTGTATTAATTTTAGATACTATTTGATTTTTATCTTTAAAACAAATGTAACCATATAATTTTACCATAAAAATAACCAGGAGGTTTAAACTATGAAATTTGACTTACCTTGTATAGCGCTTGCAACAACAGCTTTGATTTATTTAGTTGTAGCGTTTATTCAGTTTCGCCGAGTTGTATTAATGAATGCTCGCGTAAAACACATTTCAAAAGGGACGCGTACTCCGGCAAAAATACTTAGTTACGCACGTCCTAAAAGCGTTGAAATAGAATTTGTAAACCACTCGAACACTAAAGTTATAGCCGGCTTTAGAGTTAGCCAGAAGGTCAAGAAATTAGACGTAGGCAGCGAAGTTTACGTTTATATGGGCGATAATCCGAACAATAGCCCTGCTATAATATTGGAGTACGATAACAAACTCCATACAAGCGTCCCGAAATATGCCGTATTTGGGGTAATACTCAGCTTGATAGGTTTTTTGTTAATTGCATTGCTTTATATCTTTGCAAGTAAAGACGATATCATATCAAGCTACATAGGCGTTTTGATTCCGGTAATAGCTGCAGTAGCTGTTTTTATAGGCGTTACCGAAGACGAGATGGGTCAAAACCGTATAAACAATCTATTGTTGTTATATGGTATAAACACAAGCGCACAAATACGTAAACTTAATTCCACAGGGATAGTTAAAAGCGGTTTCAAACAAATATTGTTCATACTTGAATATACCGACAAAGACGGACACCATCATTTTGGTAAAGCCGAAGAACCATTGAATGCCGAAAATTTAAAATATTTTAAGAAAGAGAAAAAAGTTGAAATATTGTACTCGCCCAAATCGCGTAAAGGGCGTTGCAAACTCAATTACAGCTGGCAACGCTAAATTTTAGCTCTGTTTTTAAGATAAATTTTGTTAACCCATTACTTATAGTCATGATATTATGAAATTAAAATACATTTTTCTCTACTTACATATTTAAAAAAAATGTACCTTTGCAAACCATATTAATGGGGATGTTCTGGTTTCGACAGCAAGGGAAATTGGGACGTAAGCATGTCGAGCGTTGAGATGGTGGCTCGTAAATACCAACACTCAAGCCATAACTGGCGAAAATAACTATGCACTCGCTGCTTAATATGCCAAGCATATTAACTTAATCGGATGATCCAAGGTTGATTGTCGGACGAGAATCCCGCAAACAGGCCGCGCCTTTTGCCTATTTGCAATGGGGTTTCATTTAAAAAAGGATAGCGCAAACTTAGTCCTGTAAGTATGTGCGAAAATTTTAAGGATAAGGATTATATTCGGTCGTTTTTTACCTGATGTATTTCCCGACAATATAAAAAAACTAAACATGTAGAAAGCGTAACGATTACTTGTTTGGACGCGGGTTCGAGTCCCGCCATCTCCACCAAACCGTTGTGAATAGCACAATTGTGATTTTTTTTGGAAACAGAAAAGTTACAATTGTGCTAATCCTTATAATTAATTTGGAATGCGCTTGTATGCAGAAAATTTGGTAAAAAAATATGGCAGCCGGACGGTAGTCAAAGGCGTATCAATCGACGTGGTGCAGGGCGAAATTGTGGGCTTGCTGGGACCCAATGGCGCGGGTAAAACCACCTCGTTCTACATGATTGCCGGTCTTATCAAGCCCAACAAAGGCAAAACTTTTCTCGACGAGGTGGAAATCACCAGAGAACCGGTGTTTCGCCGCGCTCAGCGAGGACTTGGCTATCTGGCGCAGGAAGCCTCGGTGTTTCGCAAGTTAAGCGTCGAGGACAATCTGCGGGCAGTGCTGGAAATGACTAAATTCTCGAAAAAAGAACAGCACGAACGAATGGAACAGCTGCTCGAAGAATTTGGCTTGAACCGTGTCAGAAAAAACCTCGGTATAAGGCTCTCCGGCGGCGAACGTCGTCGCTGTGAAATTGCCAGAGCGCTGGCGCTCAACCCCAAATTTATTCTGCTTGACGAGCCTTTTGCAGGCGTCGATCCAATTGCCGTTGAAGACATTCAGGCAATAGTCAAACGTCTGAAAAACAAAAATATCGGCGTGCTGATTTCCGACCATAACGTCCATGAAACACTGGCAATTACCGACCGCGCCTATCTCCTCTACGAAGGCTCGATACTCAAAACCGGAACGCCCGAAGATCTTGCCGCCGACCCCGAAGTAAAAAAGAAATATCTGGGACAGAATTTTGAACTCAGACGATAGCCTCGCCGTCTCGTAAATTCAACAATATGTACGCTATACAGCCATTATCAAAATCCGTTTCCTGATTGATGAAACACAATCCGCTGTTTTTTTTGCTGCTGATTATCCTGCTGATATTCCTGTTTATGATGGATTTGACAACCGGCTCGGTCGATATTTCCCTGACCGACTTGTGGACGCTGTGCTTCAACAACGATTTGCCGGAGGCGAAAATACTGTTCAAGTTCCGTTTACCCAAAGCATTGGCAGCCATTTATACCGGCATTGCACTTTCTGTTGCCGGCTTGCAGATGCAGACAGTCTTCCGCAATCCGCTTGCCGACCCTTATGTGCTGGGCGTGAGTTCGGGAGCAGGTTTGGGCGTCGCCCTGTTTACCATGAGCATATCGTCGCTTGCAATAATCGACCCGCTACGAAATCTGGGTACATATTTTGCCGCTTTTGCCGGCGCAGCGCTGGTGCTGGCGCTGGTTATGACCGTGTCGCTCAGAGTGCGCGACCTGATGTCGGTGCTGATTCTTGGCGTGATGTTTGGCAGCGGAATTTCGGCAATAATCAGCATCCTGCAATATTTTGGCACCAGTGCCGAAGTAAAAACATACGTATTGTGGACAATGGGCAGTCTGGCGTCCGTTTCGTCCGACAAACTGTGGCTCATGACCGGCGCTCTGACTGTGGGACTTGCTCTTGCCGTATATTCGATTAAACCGCTGAACGCCATTCTGCTCGGCGAAACCTGCGCCAAAAGCATGGGCGTTAATCTCGTTCGCTCCCGCAATATTATTTTCCTGAGTACAGGTCTCCTGACCGGCACGGCAACAGCCTTTTGCGGTCCGATAGGTTTTATCGGTATCGCCGTTCCGCATCTGGCGCGGATGCTGTTTCAACAGGCAAATCATCGCATACTTATACCCGCCACAATGCTGACGGGCGCCTGCATCATGCTTTTGTGCGATATTATCTCGCAGTCGATTGTCAAAGACCTGACCCTGCCAATCAACTCAATCACCGCCCTGCTTGGTATTCCGGTGATAATATTTGTTATTGCCGCCTATAATAGAAAACAACTGTTTTAGGGATTTACGATTTACGAAAATTCAAAATCAATCTGTTCTATTTCATTTTCGACACATTTTCCGCATGTAACAGACATTTGGGCGATGATATTTCCTGCATATCCCAGAGTTTTATTGCTCCGCTCGACTCGCCGGAGACGAGCAGTTTTCCATCGGGGCTGAGGCTTAATACATGGACGGCGTCCTTCTGGATAACGGTTTTTATGAGTCTTCCTTTGGTCAAATCCCATAATTTGATTGTTTCGTCGGCGCTGGCGGACACAAAACGGTTGCCGTCGGGCGTCAGGACTATCGCATTGACCGAATATGCGTGCGCCTTCAATGCTTTTAACACGAGACCGTCCGTCAGGCTGCGGATTTTGATAACTCCGTTGCAGTTGCCTGTTATCAGACGTTTGCCGTCGGGGGTAACCGACAGTGAGACAATGGCGCCCGGCTCTCTGTTCCATTTCTGCAACACGCTGCCGTCCGAAATATTCCACACAACAATTGTTTGGTCGTGATAGCCGGAAATCAGTTTTGTGCCGCAGGGCGTAAATGCCAGCGAGGTAACCCAGTCGGTATCTCCGGCGAGTGTTTGGGCAAGCGTTCCGTCGGGAATACTCCACAGTTTAACTGTCCGGTCGAAACTTCCTGACGCCAGCCATTTCCCGTCGTGGCTGACAGCCATCACGCGGACTCTGTCGCTGTGTCCGGTCAGAGTTCGGGCAAGCGTACCTTCTGGCAAGGTCCATATTCGGATTGTTCTGTCGGCGCTGCTCGAAAAAAGATGTTTTCCGTCGGGCGATACAGCCAGCGAAAAGACCGTATCGCTGTGTCCCGAAAGTGTTTTTACGTGAGCGCCGTCCGGATGACTCCATATCTTGACCGTTTCGTCGTTGCCGCCCGAAAACAGTGTTTTGCCATCGGGATGAACCGACAGTGCGCTGACCTGTTTGCTGTGCGCGTGGGTGTTGCCGCAATCGGGCGCTGTTTCAACGGGGGCGTGGTTGGGATGCGCAAGTTCCGCTACCGTACTGCAACCGTCCAGCAGTATCACTGCGGCGGCAGTCAAGCCTGCGCCAAAAAATTGCCGGCGACTGATACGGACGTTTACAAGCCCTGCCGGCGACAAGGTTTGCGCCGACACGTTCGACCGGTTTGCATGGAAGCCGGACTGTTCAAATTTTTGTTTTCTTTTGTTCATAATGCTTTCTTTTCTTTATTGATATGTTTCTTTTTTTTATCGACATTCAGTAATCGTAAATCGTAAATCATAAATCGTAAATCATAAATCATAAATCAGTAATAAACCAGATTACAGGTGCAAACCTTGTTGCAACTGCAAGTCGAGCCATACGATTGACAGCTGCAAACCCGATTACAGGAGCAGACCTGGTCGCAGGTACAGACTTTGTTGCAGGAGCATATCTGTTCCATTTTCCCCGGCACGCAGTTACAGGTGCAGATTGCTCCTATGGGCAACGGAGCGCCGCAGGGCAGGGTATATGACAGGGTTTGACCCCATTCGTCAGTATAAGTATAGACGCCTCCTTTTTCTTCTTTTCCCGAACATTCGATATCCATCAGGCAGGTAAAGAACTCAAAATTCGGCAACTGCCAAACTTTTATGCTGCCCTTGCTTCCTCCGGTGATAACAAATTCTCCGTCGGGCATACACACCATTGACAGTTCATTTGCTATTGGCGCAATGCCTTTGGATTTGAGCGATTCTGTATCCCAGGCGATGAGCGCGGGTGCGGCAAAAAACCATTTCCCGTCCGACGAAAAACTTATTTGCCGGTCGTTGTTGAGCGTCGCTCCGGTCAGCGTTTTATAGTCGGGCGTATGAAACAGAATAACTGTTTTGTCGCGAAGATAAGCCAGCCATTCTCCGTCGAAACTGAACACTGGCAAAATGCCGCGCGGACTTATTTTTTCTCCGTTGACGCCGTTGCCGTCGAACAGCCAGAGACCGTCGGGACTGCCAACGACTGTATATTCGCCGTCGGGACTGAGCGCCAAGCCTTCCACTGTGCCGGCGTCAATTGTTATCAAAACACTTTTTTCTTCGGATGTATTGTAGATTTCCAGCGTGTTTTTTCGGAGCAGAATCAGCCGTCCGCCGTTGGGGTCGAAGGCGGCATACTGTGCCTGAAAACTTTTCAGAAGTTTACCGTCGGGCAAACTTCGGAGTTCGATTTCCTGCTCCGAGATGCTGAACGCAATCATCCGACCGTCGGGAGCGAGGGCAAGCTGCCGCGGATATTTGGTTTTCCAGACGCCCACAAGGGCATGATCTGACGGTATCCAGCATTTTACCGTGCCGTCGTTGCTGCCGGAGGCAAGCATCGACCCGTCGCGGCTGAGGGCAAGCGCAACAACATCGTCGGAATGTGCATATTTTTTTCCACAATTCCGGTCAATCGGTCGATCTGAGTATGTGCTTTCGGACTTTGGAGGAGCGTTGCCTTCGAGCAGCATCACTGCGGCGGCGGCGGTCAAGCCTGCGCCAAAAAATCCGCGGCGGTTCATGCGGGCGTCTATCGCCTCTGCCAGCGGCACAATCTGCGCCGGCTCTTTCGACCCGTCTTCATTGACGCGGGTCAGTTCAAATCTCGGTTTCTTTTCTTTCATAATACTTTATTTATGTTCTCTTACAATGTTATTTTTTCCCACAAAGTTTGTTTTTTTTATCCCACAAAGGGCACAAAGTTCACAAAGTTTGCTTTTTTTTTCCCACAAAGGGCACAAAGGGCACAAAGTTTGTTTTTTTTATCCCACAAAGGGCACAAAGGGCACAAAGTTTGCTTTTTTTTCCCACAAAGGGCACAAAGTTTACAAAGTTTGCTCTGTGTAATTTTTATTCTTATAACTAATCATAAATCGTAAATCATTAATCATTAATCATTAATCTAAAATCCACAGGCATTTCGTGCCAGAACAGTCCGCCGGCGTCGGCAATACGTTCCAGAATCTGGTCTTTGGTCAGTTCGCGGTTGATGTGGCAACGACCGGTACCTGCAAATTCTTTTGCGCCGCCATTCACCACTACGGCTTTGTGATAACAGTCGCCGGCACAGTTCCATTTGGCAAAACATCCCTTACAATGCTTGCGAAACTGCACCGCCTGACGGCGCAGGAAGTTGAGCCGTTCCATATCGAAACGGTAAGCGCCGGTTGTTTCGTCGGGCTGTCCGTAGAAAAAGATGTCGCCGTGGGGATTGCTGCGCGAACAGGCTTCGAAACAGGACGAGACCGTGCCGTCGGGCAGCAGCGCAAACGAGTCCTGCGACATGGCGCAGAAATGATTGGTCAGCGTGCCAACACGGGCGCCGGAGTAGGTCAGCTGTTTGCCGGCGGTTTTTGCTCTGCGCTGCGCTTCGCGGAATGCTGCTATAAATTCTTCGGTTTCGGCGTTGGGCTTGTCGGCATATCGTCCAATTTGATATGCCGGCTCGACCTGCACGGCGGATGTTTGGAAGTTGCTGAAAATATAATCCGTCGAATCAGCCATAAAAGGGATGAGGTCGGCGGTAACGGTCATGCGGACGCCGTAGTTAAAGCCGGCTTCGTCGAAACGGCGCATCGTTTGTTCGACCCTGCTGCTTGAGCCGCCGCCGGACGGGCGGATGCGATGACGGTCCTGCGCTTCGGGCAGCCCGTCGAACGAGAGGCTCACGCCTTGCAAATTGGCAACAATCCAATCGACCTGCCGGTTGCTGAGCATCCCGTTTGTTGCCGACGACGCCGACACTGTCAGTCCCGCGTTTGCCGCCTGTTTGCGGGCATAGTCCAGCGAGCGGGTCAGTACCTGCCAATGGACGGTTGGCTCGCCGCCTCCGTGATAGTTGATTTCAATGCCGTCCTTCTTTTGACCGGCGGCGTTGGCAATCACAAAGTCGATGCCGCGCTTTGCCACTTCAAGGGGCATCTGCTCGCCGGCGGTATCGCCCGCCGAAGCGTAGCAGTAGGTGCAGCGCAGATTGCAGGCGGTGGTCAGGAAGAGCGACACGGCGGTGGGACAGGGCGAGCCTTGATAGTCGAAGTTGGGCGCGGTTTCTTCGCCGGCATCCACAATTTCCAATCGACGGAGAAATTCGGCGGTTGCGCCGTCGGGGTCAGCGTCGGCGCTGTAAACGCCCTCTTTGAGGTCGGCAAGAAAATTAACAGTCGCCGCATTCCCGATAAACGCCGCCTTCCGCAATGGCGCATATATCAGATAGCGATTTTCTTCCATCGGAACAACAAATATTTCGGCTGAGAGTTTGGGATTTTTCATATTATCTACTTTTTATGCCCCGAAGGGCGGTTCATTTAATTGAGAATTGAGAATTGAAAATTGAAAATTGAAAATTGAAAATGAAGAAAGCAACTGCGAACTTCATAGCACACAGATTCTGCAAATCCAACACAGATAAAATATCTTCTAATCTGTGTCGTCTGCGTGCTGTTTTCATTATTCACTGTTCATTATTATCTTATAATGGTTAGAACGCCATCTTCCAGTGTATAGGGCAGCTCGTTAGACAGCGTGAAAGAAGTTGTCGACTCTCCGCTGTACGTCGTAACGGTTCGCCCGTTTTCCTGCCGCGTGCCGAGCAGTTTTTTGGCCCTGGTCACGAACTGGATCATGCCGCCGGCTTGCTGAGAATAGTCGTAACGTATTCCGGCCGGCTCGATGTCACCCAGCATGATACGGGTATATCTCAACGGCTTGCCTGTTTCCACATCCGTAAAAACAAACCGTTCCTTTGCGGAATCGTAATTTACTTTCATCCGCCGGCTCTCCGGATTCCCGGCCTGTGCCGGCGCAACGACAGCCGGTTCTTTCTCCACTTTATTGCCGGAAAGGTCGAAATATGCCTCCTCCCCTTTCAAATTCGCGCGAAGACCGCCGTGTACGGCGAAGTCTGCCTGGTCGTACTGAATAGCGACAATCTCCTTTCCGCTGCGGTCGATAAAGCCGTGTTTACCTTTCAGGACTGCTTTCAGGAGGCTGGATGATGCGTTGTTGCGAAGCGGCTCGTCGTATATGCACGGAACGACCTCCCGCCCGTCGAAATGGATGAGGCCGTGCTGACCGTTCTGTGTGACATGGAGCAGGCTGTCGCTCAATTCATCACCGATCAGGTCGTAGCGACAGGGAATAATCCCGTTGCCCGCCTTGTCGAACATGCCCCACTTGCCGTTGCGCTTAACCTTCAGGATGAGGTATGTTCTGTCCGTCTCATCGTAGATGCAGGGGACGATTTCCAACTGCCTGGCTGCGTCGACGAATCCCCATTTGCCGGTTTCGCGCAGCTGTGCCTCATACAGGTCGTATGACCAGTACAGCTGTTTGTATTTCCCTTCAGGCCACAGCACAATGGCAAGTATCATCGCCACCGTTACGCCTGCGCCGGCGAGCCGGTGCTTCCGCGTCAGACGGAAATCTTTGGCCGCAGCGCCCGGCGCCGCCCGTTTGCTCCGGCAATAGAAAATCGCCGTGACGAGCAACAGTACGCTCAAGACAGACAGCAACCCGATAAAGACGCCCGTTACATCCTTATCCAGCTGTCTGGCGATGTCCATGCCCTTACAGAACAGCCCGATGCTCAGCAGCACAGGCATGTATGCCCACCACTGTTTCCTGAGCATCAGCACGGCGCCGGCGATGGCTATCCCGTTTGCCAGCGCATGGACGTGGTATCCGCCGTCGCCCGTATCGCCTTCCGATACATTCATTACATAGATGAACAGCAGGAAGGCATGTAACAGTATCACCGATACGCAGCTGATGATGAACCACGTCCTGGCCGGACGGGTACTGCCGGCAGACTTCGGCGCGGCGGCTGTCGCGTCCTGTTCGTTCGGCGCATGATTCATACCGTTTTTTACCTGCCGGATGGCAGCGTTGATGTCGCGCTGCGTGACGCCGAGCGTTTTCATGGCTTCCCTGAGTTGACGGGACACGCCTGTGACAGCCAGATTGCCGCCTATCAGTCCGGCAAAAATACAGGCCACGGCCAGCAAATTACCGATTGCGCCGCCCATCCCCGCAAACACCAGCGAAAGCAGTATCCCTGCAAGCCAGATGGCCGGCATTTTCCATCTGTTGATTCGCGATTTCAGCAGCCCGTCTATCAAAGACGCAAAGGCCACCCTGTCAAATTGCTCCCCATTCCGAAAGTGGGCGGGAGTCAGTTTCCCGATAATTTCTTTTGTATTCATTCTTTTTTCTTTGTTTATGCCCCCGCGAAGGGGCGATTCATTCTTTTCTCAATTACAAATTGCAAATGCAGCACACAGATAACACAGATTCTACAAATCCAACACAGATAAAATCTTTATAGCTGTACCGTCTGCGTGCCGACTGACTTTTGAAATGCGCACAGATGAATAAATTCAACAGATTTACACAGATCAAATCCGGGAAAATCTTTTCTAATCTGCGTCATCTGCGTGCTGATTTCACTGTTCGCTGCTAACTTTTTCACTGTCTATAAATCCTTAATCCTACTTACCGCCGCTCGACGAACATACCCATTCGAATCCTCCAACGCCACTGCTTCCAAAAACGCCGCGTCGGTGATCTTCTCTACCGCCGCCCCGCGAACAGACCCTTCTGAATCATCCAAAGCAACTTCTCTCAAAAATGCCTGGTCGGTGATCTTCTTTACCGCCGCCCGGCGAACATACCTATCCGAATCCTTCAAAGCAAGTTCTTTCAAAAACGCCTCGTCGGTGATATTTTTTACCGCCGTTTCGCGAACAGTACTCGACTCATTCTTGTAAACAACTTCTTTCAAAAACGCCTCGTCGGTGATCTTCTCTACCGTCTCACGGCGAACAATATCATCCGAATCATTCAAAGCGACTTCTTTCAAAAATGCCTGGTCGGTGATCTTCTCTACCGCCGCTAAGCGAACAGACGAATCCTTATTCTTCAAAGCTACTTCTTTCAAAAACGCATGGTCGGTGATATTCTCTACCGCCGCTTTGCGTACATACTCTTCCGAATCCTTCAAAGCAACTTTTTTCAAAAATGCCTCGTCGGTGATCTTATGTACCGCATCACGGCGAACATACCAATCCGAATCCTTCAAAGCAACTTCTTTCAAAAACGCCTCGTCGGTGATCTTTTCTACCGCCGCACAGCGAACATGCCAATCCGAAGCCTGCAAAGCAACTTCTTTCAATATCGACTGGTCGGTGATATTCTCTACCGCCGCTTTGCGAACATCTTCATTCGAATCCTTCAAAGCGACTTCTTTCAAAACTGCCTCGTCGGTGATCTTCTCTACCGCCGCTAAGCGAACAGACGAATCCTCATCTTTCAAATCGACTTCTATCAAAACAGCCTCGTCGGTGATCTTCTCTGCCGCCTTACGGCGAACAGACGAATCCTTATCCTTCAAGGCAACTTCTTTCAAAAACGCCTCGTCGGTGATATTCTTTACCGCCGCTAAGCGAACATACTTATACGAATCCTTCAAAGCAACTTCTTTCAAAATCGACTGGTCGGTTATCTTTTCAACCGCTTTCAGTCGTTTTTCGGCATTTTTACTCTGCCATTTCGGTTTAAATAAATCTAATAATCCCATACTTTTTTTCCTTTTTGTGCCCTTGCGGGCGGTTAATTTATTACTCAATTACAAATGATGAATACAACTGCGAACTTCATTCTGACAATACTCCACTTTTCTACTCATTTTCCTTCTTCCTGTTTTCCCGAAAGTCTTTGACGATACGGATAACAGGAACGGCTAATCCCAAACCTGAACAGGCGCCAAATACGGGGATATAGCACCATAAAAGTAAACGGACAAATGTCAGCTCAAAATCAACATAAGCCATATAAAACATCAGCATGAAAATTATGCCGGTTATTGAGGCTGTCAGCATGACTTTTTGCGTTCCGGTCATTTTATTTTCTTCCCGGAATTTCCTGTTGAAGCATTTTTTTGCTCCAAAGACCAGTGCCTGCGAAAAAAATCTGCTGCCATAAGAGGCGCCGCCGCCCCCCAAACATGCAAAAATTAATATGATCGCAATACTGAGAATGATCGTTTCGAAAGACGTGCCATTCACAATATACAGCACTGCGTTGTCACCGGCAAATGCGGCTCCCACCAGAATTGCAAGACTTAATCCTGCAAGTATGGAAAGTATATCCGATACCGTATAAAACGCTTTGGCAACCGTTCCTTTTATACCTTTGATACATTCAAGAACGGTATTGTAGATGATATTGACAAGCGTCAACGTCAGCCACACACAAATAAACAATCCCACAAAATAATTAGAATCTATCATAACTCAAACTTTTTATGCCCTTGCGGGCGGTTAATTTTCGTTTATTGACTTCGTGGCTCTTCGTGCTTTCCTTCGTGTAATATTTTTCATAACACAGAGTTTCACAGAGGAGGCACAGAGTTTCACAGAGTTTTGAACATTCTTTTTAATCGTAATTCGTAATTGAACATTAATCACTAATCATTAATCGTTAATCACTATATTAAACGTTGTAACGACCTCGCCTTTGTAATTGCCGAGACCCACAACAGTGAGTGTGGCGGTACCGGGCTGGAAGTTGTTTTTGTAGCCGACGGTGAAATCGGTGATAAAGACCAGCCGGACGACTTTTTCCGAGCCATCGGGGGCTGTGCTGCGCAGGCTGACTTCGGGGATAGCATATACCGGTTGTCCGTTGAAAGGCTGCGGAGGGATGGCGGCAATTGTGGCGCCGGCGATGTCCGTCCGTATATGGATACGTCCGTAATGTTCGTTTATCAGCGTGTTGTAGTGCTTTGCCAGAGTGTTGTACTCGGCAAGAAAGCCGGTAAGGGCGGCGTCGCCGTTGAGCGTAATCATTGCATCCACGCGGTCGATAATGAGCCTCAGAGCGACGTCCGAGCGGCGGCGGGATTCTTTGGGGGAGACGTCCGGACGGTCGATTTCCTCCTGCGCCGTTTTGCTGACATATTGCTTGAATTCGTTGTTGGCAATTTCCAGCTCGTTGATCCACGGCGTCAGCCGCAGCAGTTGCGCGTCATCGACGAAGCTATCGCTGCGCAGGAGCACAACCACGCTGTCGATGCTGGCTGTTTCGGCGTCGTAGTTCAGGTGGACGACGTCGCCATATCCCTTCAAGAGATTATCGACATGGCAGGCGGCGTTGTATGCCTGAGGGTCGAAATGGCGGAGATTAGCCTTTACCGTTTCCGCAAGTCCACGATAAAGATCGTCGCGACGCCGGTCAGCCTGTATCTTCTTTTGGGTAAATTCGCTGCGACGTATCCATTTAAATACTTCGCTTTCCTTTACCACCGCAGCCTCATAACCGTCGATGAGCGACTGTGAGCCGATAGCTGCCGCATACTTTACACAAATACCCGCACCCAACTTGTGAAATTCCACATGGTTGGCGGTTGAATAACGGGTCATATTTGCCCGTGCTATAATTTCTTTTTCCATTACTATAAATGTTAAAATTATTTTTATTGATACTTAATTCTGTTTATATGATAACTGTTCCCCGATTTGCATTCCGTTGTACCGTACAACGGTCGAAACTTGCTGCCGGATGTGCCCGTTGTACCGTACAACGGTCGGAACTTGCTGCCGGCTGCGACCGT
This sequence comes from Prevotellaceae bacterium, assembly GCA_031279695.1. Lineage (GTDB taxonomy): Bacteria > Bacteroidota > Bacteroidia > Bacteroidales > UBA932 > JAIRLF01. The sequence continues at coordinate 14,073 of JAITIA010000070.1, forward strand.
TGTACGGTACAACGGTCGGAATCTGCTGCCGGCTGCGACCGTTGTACCATACAACGGGCGGAATCTGCTGCCGCATTTGTCTGAACTGTGATTTTCGGATGATTTATTTGATTTTTGTGATTGATTGTGTCGCCCATGTTCCGCAGGGATGGCACGTTAAATTTGACGATTTTCACATTTCGTCCCTCACGGGACGGTGTTTGCGACGTCGGGCTTGCGTTTTCTACCAACATGCCGTCCCTGCGGGGACGAAAAGCATCAACACGGTTTGTAAACATATTCATCAGACTTTTATCGACAGACATTCAGTACTTTTTAAAATCGAATTAAAGGGCAAAACTCCATTTTTTTTCAAGGGCAACAGATCGTTGACAGGCGCCCGCACCCGGGTTGTTGTCAATGATTATGCGTTTTTGCACCCCAGTCTCATTGGTGTGCAGCGTACCAAACAGCGCGTTCAATGCAACTGCTTCCAACAGATTGTTTCTGCATTCCAGCAGCGACAGTTTAATGTTTTGACTTACATCCAGAGCGGTCAGTTTATTTTTTCCGCAATATAATTCTGTCAGTTTAGGGTTTTGACTTACATCCAGAGTTGTAAGTTGATTGTTGATACAAGCTAAATATGTCAGTTCCCTGTTTTTGCTCACATCCAATTCGGTCAGTTGATTTGTGCTGCACAGTAAACGTGTAAGCGCCGGATTGTCGCTTACATCCAGAGATGACAATTGACTGTTTATACAGTTCAGAGATGTGATTGTTCCTTTTATTCTTATTGTATAGGAGGAATTAACAGCATAGGTGTGGCTACATTGTATGTCTCCGCCATTTGGATAAATGAACTCTTTGCCATCACCCCAGTCCACGGTTACTTCTCCAACAGATGTTAGACTGAAATTGACCGTGCTGACAGTTGCAGGGATTGTCATGGTTATAGAAGGTTTGATTAGCCAAACAGTGTCAGCAGTGTCAGGATAATACTTCAAATTAGCATAGATTTTAGGCTCTAATGGAAACCAAAACCCAAGTATAGATACACCTATTGCATTTTCTATCAACTCATGTTTATTGATATCTAACCATTGATAAGCCTCGCCCAAAGTATATCCTTTCCATAACAAGTCATAAAGATATCGTCCCGTTGTTTCTCCTGTGTGATTAGATTCGTCCCAACCTATGTAAACGCTTGCACCACCATAATCAGTAAACGCTTTTGCCATATCAAAATTAGTCCTTCCGGGAATATTCCGACTACCCATGCTTTGACACGCGACCATATAGATAATGTCTCCCTTAAAATCGTCTGGATTGTAGTGATGTCGAATAAACTCATGAGAAAAAGCATATTTTCTAATTACCCGAAAAAAAACGCGCTCAGCAATAAAAAGTTCTATCTGATTGCGATTGGGGGAAACAGTTCCGCTCTCACCGGTAGCGATCCACGATTTGCCCAATGCAAATACTCCGTGAGCAATATAATAAATTGCGTCATAATCATCCAAATGCTTGCTAACAAAATCAAGAGTTATTTGATTCCCTATCTTTTTGTCAACAGACCAGTTGTTTTCAGAAAAAATAGCCTCTAAATAGGATAAACACCTTTCTCTTTCTGCCTGGTCGTTTGCTCTACCATCTACTTGGTCTAACAAGCAAACAGATTTTTGCGCAGAAGAACCGGAAGTCTGTTTGGTATTTATTATGGATTTCAAATTTTGCAGCAGGGTATCATCAATTGTTGGCGGAGTAATTTCAGGAGGAATATACCATCCAACCATTCTGCCATTAGCAAATTTTATAAACAGCCCGTCCATGTCGTTTTCAATGCTATCGACCTCTGCTATTTTACGGTATTCTTCGGCTATAGCCTCAAAACCTCCAAGCGGGTCGTCGCTCAGCAGAATGGAGTCGGCGGTCAGTCTGATTGTCGCAAGCGCCTGTGCTGTTTTTTCGTCCGCAGATACATTTGTCGGATTGTCCTCTTTTTCTTTTCTGCAACCCGTTACCGACAGGATTATAGCCAGCAGCAAAATGCCAAATTTCCAGACATTTTTTCTGTTCTGTTTTTTTCCGTTTGAATGGTTTTCGGTCTCCATTTTCGATTTTAAACTTTTTTTATTCATCTCTTCTTTAATTTTTATGCCCTTGCGGGCGATTATTTTTATTCTTTACGGTTGGTCGGGATTAAGGTTTTTTAAGACTTTTAAGACTTTTAAGTGTATTAAGATTCCAATCAACAGCGCTTTTTGTGCAATTTTCAGACGTGTGCCCCGACAGCGATAAACGGCGATAAACGGCGACAAACTAAAACGGCTATTTCCGAAAAAGCCGCAGACTTTATATTGTCCGGCAACCGAACGCCGGATATTTTTAACAGTGTTGAATATTTTTGGCAGATACCTTGAAAATCCCGCAAAAAAATGAGGCAAAATTCGTCCGAAAAAATTGCGAAAAATTGAAAAATATTTCTGGTCTGCAAGCCTTGTACAACAAGCAAAGGCGCGATATTTGCAGGTAAAAATCGAGAGAGAGAGAGAGAGAGAGAGAGAGAGAGAGAGAGAGAGAGAGAGAGAGAGAGAGAGAGAGAGAGAGAGAGAGAGAGAGAGAGAGAGAGAGAGAGAGGTTTTTTTGTTAAAAAAGGGGGGTTGGGAAAAA
>JAITIA010000075.1 GCA_031279695.1 Prevotellaceae bacterium
GAAACAGGCAGAGCTGACCGTAGTCGCCGAATTGAAATACAGCAAAAAAGAACCCGTCGAAACACTTATAGACAGAGCAATGACGCAGATTCACGATAAAAAATATTACGCTCCGTACATAGGAAAAATCCTGCTGCTGGCTATTGCCTTTGCAGGAACAGAAATACGGTGCAAAATGGAAATAATGAACAGATAATCTTAAATTTTAAAAATATAAATAAAAATAAAAAATGGAAAATTTAGACCAATTGTATGAGGCTATTTTAAAAGGAAATCGCCCTCTGGCTATCGAAACAACAAAATTGGCGATTGAGCAAAAAGTGGACATCCGAACCATTATCGACAACTACATGTCGAAAGCAATGGACGAAATCGGACATCGCTTCGAGAACGGCAAAGCATTTGTTCCCGAACTGCTTATGTCGGCACGGGCAATGAAGGGCGCTATGGAATTGCTGCAGCCGTTTCTGGCAAACAGCGATGTTCCACGCGCAGGTACTGTCGTGATTGGCACTGTGAAAGGTGATTTGCATGACATCGGTAAAAATTTGGTGGCGGCAATGCTCGAAGGTAGCGGTTTTGAGGTGATTAACATTGGCGTGGATATCCCTTCCGGAAAATTTGTTAGTTCAGTTGTGGAACATCAAGCCAATATTCTGTGCCTGTCGGCTTTGCTCACTACAACAATGAATTACATGAAGGATGTTATTCGAGCGCTGGAAGAAGCCGGTATTCGTAATAAGGTGAAAATCATGATTGGCGGTGCACCCATCAGTTCGACTTTTGCCACTGAAATTGGCGCTGACGGATATAGCAGTAATGCCAATGCCGCCGTTGCGCTTGCCCGACAATTACTTGCTTCATAACAGATAATGAACAGCATTCCAGTGGCATACTCCGAAGTAGAAGTGCTTCCGGAAGAAATACTCAAAGACATCGGATACGGGAACACTGCTCCGGAAAGTGATGTGTTGGATGTGATTAACAATATAATGGAACTGCTTCGACGCAAAGTGAAGCCCCGATATTTTTTTGCGGTTTTGGAAGGCTATTTTGAAGGTGCAACAATCAGTATCGGCGGGCAGTTGCTCGAAACCGGAGCTGTGATTACCCGTCTGTTAGAACGTTCTACCTCGTTTGCTGTCTTTGCTGCCACTGCGGGACACGAGTTTGAGCAGATTTTGCCGCCAAACAAAACAAGCGACGACATGCTGACCGCCTATCTGCTTGATATTGCTGGCACTCTTCTGGTCGAAAAAGTTGGCGACTATATGGAAAAACAGTTGGAAGCCCTTTTGCCAGAAATGCCTCATACAAACCGTTTTAGTCCGGGTTACTGTGGTTGGCATCTGACAGAGCAACGCAAAATTTTCGACTTACTTGGACAAAATCCCTGTGGCATAGGTTTGTCGGATGTTTGTCTGATGACGCCAATCAAATCAATCAGTGGTATTATTGGCATTGGCAGCAACGTTCAAACCGGACAATATGCCTGTTGTTATTGCGAAATGGAAACTTGCTATAAAAGAAAGAAATAGATGTAATATTATTGTTCTACAATTCGGCGAGTAATTTTTCCAGCCCAATTCCACGCGAACCTTTTACTAAAATTGTGTGCACGGATATATTATTGTTAGACAAATATTTTCGGGCTTCAATACTATCAGAAAAATGTATTGATATGGACTTGTCTTTTAATTCGTAAAAGTTTGATCCCACAAAAATAATATTCTCGAACCCAAGTTTTTGAGTCAGTTCGATTATTTTTTTGTGTTCGCTGTGTGCCTCTGTGCCGAGTTCGAGCATATCGCCTAAAATCAGCAGTTTATTTGGCTTATCAAGTTTTGCGAAATTTGTCAGCGCCGCTTCCATGCTTGACGGATTTGCGTTGTAAGCGTCCATGATTACGGTATTTTTCGATGTCTCAATTAATTGAGAGCGATTATTTTCGGGTTTAAAAGCGGCAAGAGCATCGGCAATATCTTCTACGGAAACGTCGAAATACAAACCCACAGCCACAGCCGCCAATGCATTGTTCAAATTATACTCTCCAACCAGAGAAGTTTGTACGTTCAGCGACAGCCGGTTTGCCCCAAAAGCGAGAAAAGTTCCCGACGCCGTTTCAACGTCCATTGCTTTTGCGCCATACGGAACAAGTACGGTGTTAGAAGTTTTTTCAGCCATTGTTGTGAGCGTTTCGTCATCGGAGTTGTAAAATATTGTCCCTCTGTGTTTTTCGAGATAATTATACAATTCGCTTTTGGCTTTTCTGACGCCCTCTGCCGAGCCAAATCCTTCGATATGCGCTTTGCCGATATTGGTAATTATGCCCGAATTGGGGCAGGCAATTTCGCACAGCGCCGCAATTTCGCCACAATGATTTGCGCCTGTTTCAATTACGGCGATTTCCGTATCGGCGGGCATCGACAGCAAGCTTAGCGGAACGCCTATGTGGTTGTTCTGATTTCCCATGGTACACACCGTTTTATATCGCTTCGACAGCACTGCGCCAACAAGTTCCTTTGTTGTTGTTTTGCCATTAGTGCCGGTTATTGCCAATACATGAACATTCAGGCTGTTGCGGTGATATTTTGCCAACTCGCTCAAAGTTTGCAGAACATTTTCCACAACAATGCAACCGTCAAGTTCTGCATTGCTAATATCGTCGGAAACAGCATAGGCACAACCTTTTAGTAATGCCTGTTCCACATATTTATTCCCGTCGAAATTATTACCTTTCAGGGCAAAAAAAATCGAATCGGGAATTATGTTTCTGCTATCGGTGCATATAACAGGATATTCTGTGAAAATTCGGTATAAATCACTTATTTCCATATCGATAATATTTACAGGTTAAAAAAATATTACACGCCGCATTTTCTGTCAAACTGTTCATATACATACAATAACACATCCGCAGGCTTTTGTCAAACCTGCGGAAATATCGACTCGCCTCGACCGTTTTTAATTTTCCAGACTGTCGGTTGCCTGAGTTTCGTCGGTAGCCGAGGGCGTGCCTGTCAGCGGGAAAGTTGCCGGAACTTCTCCTCGTGTACGGTCCTGAACTGCTGAACGATTCGACACGATTGTACCTTTGTCGATAGACGCCGACGAGGCAAAACAAAACAGAAACATGGCAATAACCAAATACCATGTGATTTTTTCGATCATGTCGGCTGTTTGACGGACTCCAAAAGTTTGGTTGCCCGAGACAAGATTTGCAGCCAAACCGCCGCCTTTTGAGTTCTGAATTAACACTACGCAGACCATTAAAAAGCCTGCAATCACTAATAATATTGCAAAGAAAATGTACATAACTATTTATTTTACTTTATTTTATCTTTATTCTAATATCTTTAATTTTGTCTGCAAAGTAAATACTTTTTTCCGGATTACGCAAAATTAATTTACTATAACATTCGATTGCTTGTTTATACAAGCCTTGCGATTCGTATATTTTTGCCAGCGATTCGCTGGTTATATCGTTATCTTCCAAAGGTTTATTTATTTCTACCTCGCTGTGTTCCTTTTTTTCTGCCGGAACTATTTTCGGATTCTTTTTTATGAATGCCGTAATTAAATCGTCCTGTGTCTGATCCTCAGCATTTTGACTTTCCGACAGGAGGCTGTCTTCCGAAAAATAATCGTTATTGAGAGCAAAGGTCAAATCGGGCGCAATAATTTGACTGGGCACGGGCGCAGGTTCGATGTCTTCTTCGTTGAAAAACTTATACAGACGTTTTCTGTCGGGCGCATAGAGTGCGGCTATTTTGCAGGCATTCAGGCAGTCGGGATGTTGCCCGTTTTTCATGGTTTTCAGCAGCAGCACACGCGCAATGGTAAACCACGGCTTTTGCTCTACAAGCATTTCCAGTTCTTTGGTGTCGGGGCTGTTGCCTCTGAATTCGGGGTCGAAATATTTGTGAAACAGATTTGTATCCATAAATCATACGGTTTTTTGAAAAACAGTTATTATAATATTTTCAATTCATTACCAGTTTCCTACTGAGGCGTTGAAAATATTTTCGACAAGATTTTTCACAATCTCCTCAATCAACTGTGCCTGATATTGTTCTATCGAAGCGCTACCGGGAAAGTCGGAGTATGCCGAAAATTCTTTATCGAAATTCTGTTTTTCATTCATTTGATTAACATATTTTACTTTAACTCTTATTGTCAGGCGGTTTTGGGCAGCAACTTCGTTGCTTGTTATTGCCGTTGGCGTTATGTCGTAGCCGCGAATTTCGCCGCTGAATTGCAGATGCCCATCCGCTTCTATCTGTTGCAGACGGGTTTGGCGGGTAAACATATCTTTCAGCGCCTCGGTAAATGTGTTACTTAGCGTTGGTTCAACCAGCATCGCCATATTTGGAAAATATTCGATGCTCACTGTTTTTACATCCGGCGACAGGTAACTCTGTTGAAATGAGTATATTCCGCAGGAAACAAAAAACACTGTTAATATTGCCGTCAAATACTGTATTTTATACTTCATCCTGTAAATATTCCAAATCATATTCTTTAATTTTGCGGTATAATGTACGTTCCGATATGCCCAGCGCCTCTGCTGCCGGCTTGCGTTTGTTGTTATATACTTTCAGCGCTTGACGTACTTTTTCTTTTTCCTGAATAGCCAGATTCATTGCATATTCCGAATTTTGAACATTGGGTTCGACTGCTTCTTCCGAAGCGGGATACAATTCTTCGATATTTTTATTGTATCCGTAAACTTTGCCGCCAATGTTGTGCGTATTAATAGCGTGATTATCAATATTTTCTACTCCGGCAAATCGATGCATCATATTTTTAAGTTCGTTGATTTCGTTTCGCATGTCGAACAATACTTTGTAGAGTAATTCACGCTCGGAGGCAAAGCTGTGACTCTCCTCGTTGCCGCGATAAAGAACTGGTAAATTGTTGATTGCGGGCAAATATTTTTCCAATATTTCTCGTGAAATAATTCGTTCCTGTTCTAATATCGAAATTTGCTCTGTAATATTTTTCAACTGTCTGATATTTCCAGGCCACGGATAGGATTCGAGTTCCTGTTTTGCATTTTCGTCGAGATGGACGGAAGGCATACGGTATTTTTCGGCAAAATCGGCAGCAAATTTCCTGAACAACAACGATATATCGCCTTTGCGGTCTCTCAGTGGCGGAATAGTTATCGGAACGGCGTTAAGTCGATAAAACAAATCTTCTCGAAAATGGTGTCGAATGATGGCTTCCTGAAGATTGACATTGGTGGCGGCAATAACTCGAACATTGGTTTTCTGAATTTCCGACGAGCCTACTTTGATAAACTCCCCTGTTTCAAGAACTCGCAGCAGGCGTGCCTGCGTGGAGAGCGGCAATTCCGCCACTTCGTCGAGAAAAATTGTGCCTTTATCCACCGTTTCAAAATAACCTTTGCGAGTATCCACCGCGCCTGTAAAAGCGCCCTTAACATGCCCAAATAATTCGGAATCGATTGTTCCTTCGGGAATTGCCCCACAGTTCACTGCTATATATTGATTGTGTTTGCGCGAACTGTATTTGTGTATAATTTTCGGAAAAGACTCTTTTCCCGTGCCACTTTCACCGGTAATCAAAACCGACAAATCGGTAAATGCCACCTGATATGCCCTGTCGAGTGCATGATTCAATCCGGCGGCATTACCTATTATATCGAATTGCTGTTTAATGTTTTGTACGTCTATCATTCCGTATTTTTAATGAAAAAAACCGGCACAAAGTTAATGGTTTTTTTCGATAAATCAAAATCAACCAGCTGTGGGGTTAAAAAAAACGGGATTGCCCAATGTTTTGGACAATCCCGTTGGTTTAGTTTAAAATAATAAAATATCAACTCAGTTGCCAGAGCCGCGTGGTGGGTTCTGGTCTGAGAGGCTTATTGCAGTGTTGTTTGCAAATTCGAGTTGAGGTATTTGGCAAAAATAGCGATAGTCGTTCGATGGCATTTTTGCCACGTTGTCGCTGATTTTGTCCAAGTTGGTCAAGCCCCACGGGAAATGTCCGGCGGGGTTGGCGGCTGTTGCTTCGTGCCGCACCAAATCTTTTTGCAGACGCACAAGGTCGTACATTCCGGTAACGCCTTCGCCAAGCAATTCCTTGCGCCGTTCCACATAAATGGCTTCGAGCAGCTCGTTTTTGGCAGTGGTGGTTGTGAGTGTTGCATTGCGGGCGGTTTGCAGCGTTTGCAGCGTGGCAAGCGCCGCCGAATTATTTAGTTGGGCTTCCGCCTCTGCCTTTATCAGCAGCATCTCCGAACTCCGCATAATGGAATAGTCGGCTAAGTTGCGTTGTCCTTTAGAGCCAATTCCGTCGTCTCCGTAGTACTTGAACTTGTTGTACGCCCATTTGTCTTTCCATGCCGCCTGTGCGCGTGTACGATGCCAGAACATTACGCCTTTCTCATCTGCGTCGGTTACATGATTGAGTACAGTGTCTCCCTCGTTCCATGTTTTGGTACATTTAGTGCCGCGATAGTCTGTATTGTCGAACAGATCGACATATTTCTGATCAACAAGCAGAGCGAGATAATTATAAATCGGACCATCGGTCATCCCTTCTCCATAACTCGGATCTTGATTATGCCAGTATGCAAATTGAGTATTTTCCCAGTTGTTGTACTGTTCGTCGTTTATTACTGCCCAGATAATTTCGGGAACTTCGATATTGCAGTGCCCGCCGCACCATTCAGCCTGAGTCATCAGTGTATTGTACTTGCTATAAAGCGCGGATGCTTCTGCCAGCGCTCCTTGCCAGTTGTTCATAACCTGATAAACACGAGCCAGATGACCGGAAACGACATCGACATTTATTTCCCATTTTTCCGCACGGGTAAAATTTGCCAGATGCGTTTTGGCTTCTATCAGATCTTTTACAATCTGCGTATAAACTTCTTCAACTGTGGAAAAACCCAATTCTTGCGGCTGATTTATCATCGAAGTACGGAGAATAACACCGCGCTTGTTTTTTGCTATTGCATAAGTCTGTTGATAATTCATTATCAAATGAAAATAGCAGATACCGCGCATTGCTTTTGCCTGTCCTGTCAGAATCTCTTTTGTTTCCTGAGTACCGGCGGCGGCTTCAACATAGTCGAGCACGGTGTTAGCCTGATTAATGACCAAATACATCATGCGCCAAATTTTGTCGGCATAGTTGGATGCATTAGTACGGACAGTTGCAAACTGGTAACAGTCTTCGGGCGACATGCCGTAGTTCTTCGTTGCCATAATGTCGGCGCTGGTGATGTCGTAATAGAGATTGAATCCGGGGATACCGACATAAGCGCCGGCTTCCTGTCCTCCGTAGGTCAATTCTCCAAACAGAAGATTTTTATAGGCTGCGCGAAGCACTTTGTTTAACCCATTTGTATTTTCATATACAAGATCTTCGCTTATTGCGGTTGACGAACCGGTTGTCAGTTCGTCGTTACAACTGCTGAATGGCAGCAACAAGGCTGTCAGCATCAGCATACATATAATATTTCTTATATTTTTATATAATTTTTTCATGATTATTTATTATTTATCAATTAATTAAAAAGAAATTTGAATACCGCCCATATAGACCCTTCTGGCACCCTGGATACCGCTGTCGTTATCGCCGTTGCCATTATAGGTATTGCCTCGCAATCCTGATTCAGGATCGACGTGATACTTAACCGTAGGGCTGAAAGTAAGCAGGTTGTCGCCGGTTACGTAGAGCCGCAGGTTTGATATGCCCACTTTTTGAAGCAGAGCTTTTGGAAGAGAATAGCCCAGCGTCAGGTTGCGTAGGCGGAGGAAGCTGTTATTCACAATAAACAGGTCGGTATTAGTGTTTTGACCGGCTATTGTTTTATTTTCCATCGACCAGCGCGGGAACTTGGTATTGTCGCCCGGTTTCATCCATACATTTCCATCCACAATTGAAGGTACAGGACTGACTCCTGCACGTATAGAGTAATTTTCCAATAATTGATAATCGTATATTACAGAGCCATACGAGCCATAGAACATGAACGAAAAGTCGAAGCCTTTCCATGCAAACGAATTGGTAATCGACCCATATCCTTTTGGAATAGACGAGCCTACAAATTGACCATCTCTGGCTAAAGAAACGTTAGACCATTCTTCCGTTGTACTCCAATTGCCGTTACCATCCTGTACCCAATAGCGCAAGCGTCCATTCTCCGGATTTACCCCTGCATTTTTCGGAAGAAAATGTTCCATAACTGAGCGACCAACCGTGCGTTTTGCTGTGGTACGGTATATGTCAAAGGTATAGGCGCCGCCGGGGAGTTTAAGAATTTCGTTATGCAAGGTGGTGAAGTTTGCATTGATATTCCAAGTAAAGTCGCGGTTCTGTAGAACTTTTACTCCCAGACCAAACTCAAAACCGGTGTTGAGAATATCGCCAAGATTGGTATTGATTTTCGAGGCGCCTGCATTGAACGAATAGGGAAGATCTTTTTCTGCCAGCAGTCCTTCAGAGTTGCGTCGATAATACTCAATTGTTCCGGTGAAACGGTTGGTTATGGTAAAATCAATGGCAACGTTTATTTGTCGGTTTTCTTCCCAATGCAGGTCGTTGGCTGCATTGCTGGATTTCCGCAAACCCGGTTCTCCATACATATTATAAGGCTCGTAATAGGACTGGTAGGCATACAGAGTTCCCACATTGTCGTTGCCTGTTGCTCCGTAACTTGCACGCAGAGCAAGATTGTTAAGCCAGTCGATATCCTGCATGAATGCTTCCTGCGATATGCGCCAGCTTGCGCCAACAGAGAAAAAGTTGCCCCAGCGCTGGTCGGGATGGAAGCGGGACGAGCCGTCGCGACGTACAGAACCCGATAAGTAATATTTGTTCTGATAATTATACTGAGCCTGACCGAAAAATGAGAGCAAAGCATAGCGGTCGCGGAACGAACTTCCGCTCCAGTTTTTTGTGGTATTGCTCACCTCATATCGTCCGATTTCCATAATTCCAGCACCCGAGGTTGCTGCTTCCGTTTCCGTGCGGGAATAAAATTCATGTCCGGCAAGCAAATTAATGTTGTGGTCGCCAAAGGATTTATCCCAAGTCAGAAGATTATTCCATGTAAGAGAGGCAACCTTGTTGTTTCTGCGGTTAGCACTGCCGCCGTCGGTTCTTACCGTTATACCGTAGGGAGCCACCTGGTTCCATTCATGCACAGCAGAACCGTAGCCATAATGATTGCGCCCAATATCGTCGTAGTTGATATTGGTTTTGTATTTGACATCGAATGGCAGGGTAATTTCCGCAGAATAATGGGCAGTCATCATGCCGTCTTCATCATTACTAAAACTATAGTCCTCAGGGTTGTTCCAATAGTCGCCCTGACCGCCCATACCATCAAGAGAATGAATGCCAAAAAATTCCCCTACGTTGGTTCCGTAGTCCTTCATCCTGCTGCCGGTTTTCAGTGAGTATTCCCAGTCGGTATTGTCGGCATTGCGCAACCATGGAGAGTTGAGCGAATTGGAAAAAACCAACATGCGGTTTCCGCCGCTGCCTGCCTGCCGTCCGTAACTGTAAGCCAGACTGCCGCCCATTGTCAGCCAGTCCTTTATTTTGGAAGTTACATTGGCGCGAAAACCATAGCGTTTGTAGTACTGTGCAATACCATACCCGTTGTCGTTCAAGTGCGAAGCCGAGAAGAAATAGGAGGTTTTGCCGTCGTTTGTCGCTCCGCTCACGTCAAAACTATAGTCCTGACGCAGTTTGCGCGAATAAACCGCTCCATAGAAATCCCAGTCGCTTGGCTCCCATACCATTTCCAGATTGGGGTTTACATGAGGATTGCCATTGCCGTCGTGCAGAACATACTGGTTGAGCGGCACCGATTTGAATGGCGACACATAGACCGTTTGCCCCTGCGAGTTTGTTCGCGCCGCCACTGACTGGCTGATACCCAACGAGGACGCATAGTTCGAGGCATCCGCTACACTCATGTTGTGCAGATACAAACCGTCGTTATAGTTTGCCCGCCAAATGTAGAGCATAGTTTGGTAGGGATCGGCTTTGGTGGGGTTTTTCACGGCATTGTCGGAAGTACCCCACGAGGCTTTGAAGTTCACCACTGGAGCGCCCGATTTGCCGCGCTTGGTGGTGATTACCACAACGCCATTGGCAGCGCGCGAGCCATACAGAGCGGAGGCGGCGGCATCTTTGAGGATGGTGAGCGATTCGATATCGGAAGTCGAAATCGAATTAAGTTTGCCATCGTAGGGAACGCCATCGACCACATACAGAGGGTTCGATGCGGCGGCGTCGCGCATGGTGCCGATACCGCGAATTTGGATGCGGGAATCGCGTCCCGGGCTGCCCTCGTTGTTTGTAATGTTGACGCCGGCAGTCATACCCTGCAAAGATTCAACGGCATTGACGCTTGAGATTTTTTGAATCTGTTCCGACTTGACAACTGCCGCCGCGCCGGTAAACGTCGATTTTTTTGCCGTACCGTAAGCCACAACAATAACTTCGTCCATTTCCTGGGCGGTTTCGCTCATGACTACGTCGAGATTTGTTCTGTTATTGACGGCTACCTCCTGAGTGGCAAAACCGACAAACGAGAACACCAGTACCGAATTTCCAGACGGTACGGATATCGAATAACTTCCTGACACGCCGCTGACAACGCCCGCAGTAGTACCTTTTACCGTAATACTGACGTTGGGCAATGGTGCGCCGGAGGTTTCTGTTACCGTTCCAGTAACGGTAACGCCCTGTGCAAACGCCGATAAGGCGAATATACACATTCCACAGGCGGATAAATACATTTTCCGCACTGTTCTCAAATTAAAAAAACTTTTCTTACTCATAGTTGATCTATTTATTATTAAAAATTGCCGAATGAGTTTTCGACAATATCTGCCCGAATATTGGAACAAAACCAATACCGGTATTTCTAATTTCTTTTGAAAATCTGGATATTGGACACAAAAAAACCGCTGTATCAAAAATGACACAACGGTATGTATAATATCCGAAAACAGCGTAACTGTCTGATCTATTCTCTCTCTCTCTCTCTCTCTCTCTCTCTCTCTGGTTCGTTAGTTGCAAACATAGTGCCAGCATCTGTAATCCAAGCGGTTACAAATCCTAAAAAAACCCCAAAATATGTCTGCAATTTATTCATATACAATCCTTTAAGTCTATTTATTAAAATTCATACAATTTTCCTTAATTTTCTATTGTTGCATCTGCCATAATTTTTCACATTTGCGGGTGCAAAAGTACAACAAATTTTTGAAATGCAAATATTTTTTTAAAAAATGTTAATATTTTTAAAGAAAATTGTAGATGAAATAATTTCGATTCAAACAGAAAAACAACAAAAAATTTTGATTTACGAGGGTTGATTACGGACGAGCCGCTTTCTTTTTTCTGCTCAATCAAAAAAAAAGTATTAATTTTGTGCCTTTAAAAATTGATGTAATGGAAAATGTACCTTTAGCTGAACGCCTGCGACCAAAGACTTTGGACGAATATATCGGACAGAAACATCTTGTTGGGGCAAATGCAGTATTGCGAAATATGATAGAATCGGACAATATTTCGTCGTTTATTCTCTGGGGTCCGCCCGGAGTGGGCAAAACTACTCTGGCGCAAATTATCGCCAACAAGCAAAATCGCGGATTTTTTGCGCTCAGCGCCATAAATTCGGGCGTGAAGGATATTCGCGAGGTGATTGAATCGGCAAAAAAACAGAAATTCTTTTCTACCCCAAGCCCAATCCTTTTTATCGACGAAATACACCGTTTCAGCAAATCGCAGCAGGATTCGCTGCTGGGAGCGGTCGAAAAGGGTATCGTGGTGCTTATTGGCGCAACAACCGAAAATCCTTCATTTGAGGTTATTACTCCTCTGCTTTCCCGTTCGCAGGTCTATATACTCAAATCGCTTGGCAAAGAAGACCTCGAAACTCTGATGAACAGAGCAATTTCCGACGATGTTGTGTTGAAAACTAAGAAGTTCGATATACGCTCAACCACCGCGCTGTTCCGCTTTTCGGGTGGCGATGCTCGAAAACTGCTTAACATTATCGACCTGCTGGTCAAAGCCTCGCCCAACCCCGATACAATTATTATCGACAACGAAACCGTTACCCGTCTTTTGCAGGAAAATACGGCAATGTATGACAAAAACGGTGAACAGCACTACGATATTATCTCTGCATTCATCAAATCTGTTCGCGGCAGCGACCCCAACGCGGCGATTTACTGGCTGGCGCGAATGCTCGAAGGCGGCGAAGACATTATTTTCATCGCCCGACGCCTGCTGATTCTCGCCTCCGAAGACGTCGGGCTTGCCAATCCCAACGCCCTGCTGCTGGCAAATGCCTGTTTCGACGCGGTCAATAAAATCGGAATGCCCGAAGCCCGCATTATACTTGCCGAAGCAACTGTCTATCTGGCAACATCGCCCAAAAGTAACACCGCGTATATGGCAATCGAACAGGCTACTGCCACCGTCAAACAAACCGGCGACCTGCCCGTTCCGCTGCATCTGCGCAACGCCCCCACCAAACTGATGAAGGAGCTTGGATATGGCGATAACTATAAATATGCACACTCGTATCAGGGCAATTTTGTGGATTTGGAATTTTTGCCTGACGGAATTGCGGGAACAAAGTTCTATCAGCCAGCCGCCAACAATCCCAAAGAATCCGAAATACTGAAACTGCTGAAAAATCTCTGGAAAAAATATGAATACTGATGGATGTATTCATATCTTCAGAAATCTGTCTATTTGGGCTGCAGCCTTGCGTCCGGAGTCTATTGCTCTGACAACCAGACTTGCGCCGGTAAGTGCGTCGCCGGCAGCAAATACCTTATCGACCGATGTTCGAAAGGGCGCGATGGCTGCAACATTGCCTCTTCCGTCGTAGTTTACTTTAAGTTCGTTGAGCAGACCTTCGTGGACGGGGTGTACGAAGCCCATTGAGAGCAGTACCAAATCGGCTTTTATCAATTCTGTTTTGCCGGTTTCTTTCATTGTTATTTTTCCGTCGGGCGATTTAATCCATTCAACGTATGCAACTTCCACGCCTGTAACATTACCGGCGTCGTTACCCACAAAACGTTTGCTTGCCAAATTCCAGCGGCGTTCGCAGCCTTCGTGATGCGAACTCGATGTGCGCAGAATATTAGGCCACAGTGGCCATGGGGTATCCGCGTTATAGTCTGTCGGCGGTTTGTCAAGTATCTCTATTTGAGTAACTTTTGCTGCTTTATGCCGTATCGACGTTCCCACGCAGTCCGAGCCGGTATCGCCGCCGCCAATCACAAGCACATGTTTGTCTTTGGCAGATAGCAGTTTATCGGGGTTGAGCGGGGCGCCGGCAACTACGCGATTTTGTTGCTGCAACAGTTCCAGAGCGAAATGAATACCATTCAGTTGCCTGCCTTCGATGGGCAGGTCGCGGGGCTGTCCGGCGCCGATAGCGATACAGATAGCGTCGTAACTTTCCAACAACTGCTTTGTTGTCAAATCTTTACCCGCCGCTATTCCGTATTTGAATTCTATGCCTTCGGCGGATAGAATATTCAGCCGTCTGTCGATAACTTTTTTATTGAGTTTAAAATCAGGTATTCCAAAGCGCAGCAGTCCGCCGGCAGCCTCGTCCTTTTCGATAACGGTTACCGTATGACCTTTTTGGTTAAGCATATCGGCGGCAGCCAGACCTGCAGGACCAGAGCCTATTACTGCCACTTTTTTGCCTGTGCGTTTTGCTGGAACACGCGGAACGACATAGCCTTCGATGAACGCCCGTTCGGCAACGGCGGCTTCGTTTTCGCGAATGGTTACAGGGTTTTCGTCGATTTTCAGCACGCAGCCTTTTTCGCAGAGGGCGGGACAGATGCGTCCGGTAAATTCGGGAAAATTGATTGTACCTGTCAGTATTTTATAGGCTTCCTGCCATTTTCTTTTGTACAGTGCATCCTGCCATTCGGGCATGATATTGCCAACCGGACAGTTCCAGTGGCAGAACGGAACGCCGCAATCCATACATCGTGAGGCTTGTAGCACTCTGTCTTCGGAGTTAAGAGTCTGTTCAACTTCGCCAAAATCGGCAATTCTTTCCAGCATCGGTCTGTAGCCGGCTTCTTTGCGCGGAATTGTTAAAAACGCTTTAGGGTTACCCATTTTATTTTTGTTTAAATTTGTCTTTTTCTTAATTTAAATACTTAATTATAATAACGTTATGTCGATAAAAAACCGTTTGACACGCCACTATTTCGAGCGCCAAAGGTAGGTCTTTTTTTCGACAGTGCAAAATCAATCAATCCATTCTCAAAACTGCAAGAAAAGCCTCCTGCGGAACTTCCACATTTCCAACTTGTCGCATACGTTTTTTGCCTTTCTTCTGTTTTTCAAGCAGTTTACGTTTTCGCGTAATATCGCCGCCGTAGCATTTGGCAAGCACGTCCTTACGCAGAGCCTTAATGGTTTCTCTGGCAATGATTTTTGCTCCGATGGCTGCCTGAATTTTTATTTCAAACTGCTGACGTGGAATTAATTCCTTCAGTTTTTCGCACATTTTACGTCCAAAATCGTATGAATGATCTCTGTGGATGAGGCTCGAAAGGGCGTCCACCGGTTCGCTGTTGAGCAGAATATCGAGTTTAACCAAATCGGCTGAATGATAATCGCCCATCGAATAATCGAAGGAGGCGTAACCTCTTGATATACTTTTCAGTTTATCGTAAAAATCGAAGACGATTTCCGAAAGTGGCATATCGTATGAGAGTTCAACGCGGTCGGTTGTCAAAAAGTGCTGACTTTTAAGTGTTCCGCGCTTGTCGAGACAAAGTTTCATCACCGTGCCAAGATATTCTGTTTTTGTAATTACCTGAGCATTAATATATGGCTCTTCCACTCTGTCCACAAGGTTGGGGGCGGGCAAACCGGAGGGGTTGTGTACCGTAACTTTCTCACCTTTTGTTGTATATACATTAAAAGAGACGTTTGGCACGGTTGTAATCACATCCATGTCAAATTCTCGGTAGAGCCGTTCCTGAACGATTTCCATGTGCAGCAGCCCGAGGAAGCCGCAACGGAAGCCAAATCCCAGAGCCATCGACGATTCGGGTTCAAAAGTGAGGGAAGCGTCGTTGAGTTGGAGTTTTTCCAGCGAGGCACGCAAATCTTCGTATTCGTCGGTGCTTGTCGGGTAAATTCCAGCAAACACCATTGGTTTAACGTCTTCGAAGCCCGAAATTGCTGTTTGGCAGGGACGGGCAACATGGGTAATTGTGTCGCCAACTTTGACTTCGGAAGCGGTTTTGATGCCCGAAATGATGTAGCCCACGTCGCCGGCTTTGACTTCGGAACGCGGTATCATGTTCAGTTTCAATGTTCCTATTTCATCAGCTTCATATTCTCGGTCGGTTGCAAAGAATTTCACTTTGTCGCCCTTGCGCATAACGCCGTTAAGCACTTTAAAATAGGCAATTATGCCACGAAACGAGTTGAAAACGGAGTCGAATATCAGCGCTTGGAGCGGGGCATTTTCGTCACCTTTGGGGCTTGGAATTTTTTCGACTATGGTTTGCAGTATCTGGTCAACGCCCAGCCCTGTTCTGGCGCTTGCAGGAATAATTTCCTCCGGTTTGCAGCCGAGCAAATCCACAATTTGGTCTTTAACCTCCTCTATCATTGCGGCATCCATGTCGATTTTGTTCAGTATCGGAATTATTTCCAAATCGTGTTCGAGAGCCAGATAGAGATTGGAAATAGTTTGCGCCTGTATTCCCTGAGTGGCGTCAACAACAAGCAAAGCGCCTTCGCATGAGGCAATTGCCCGCGACACTTCGTATGAAAAATCCACATGACCGGGGGTATCGATCAGATTGAGGATATATTTTTCATTATTTTGAAAATATTCCATTTGTATGGCATGACTTTTTATTGTGATGCCTTTTTCTCGTTCAAGATCCATATTATCAAGTACTTGGTCTTGAAAATCCCGTTCATTCAGGGTTTGTGTTGCCTGAAGCAAACGGTCGGCAAGAGTGCTTTTTCCGTGATCTATGTGGGCAATAATGCAAAAATTTCTTATGTTATTCATCTTTATATCAATGGATTTCCGTCGAACATCGCCAAAAAATTCCGCCGCGAAATTAATAAATAATTTTCGTTCCTGAAAACCGTAATCCTGAAAATAATTTGCAATTTCCAACTCTTGATTGTACTTTTGCAGTCGTCAAAAATAAGAATACTGTAATATGGAAAGTGTTATAAACAATCTTCAACATGCTGAATTTAGGGAAATTGCGTGTTGCGGAGAGTGTCAAACAGTGCAAACAAAAGAGGGCAAAATCCGCTCCTGCTTTGCAAAATAATTCTCATTCATCAATTACGAAATGCAATGAATACAATTGTTTGTAACTGTAAAAAATCGGGTGAAGATGCAAAAGCGGAAATGTTTGCCGCAATCGACGCCATTATCGAGCGCACGGGGACGGAGCGCAGCGCTGTTATTCCTGTATTACAGGCTATTCAGGAGCAGTTCAACTATTTGCCCGCCGACGCTGTTGAACGGATATATGAACGTACCGAAATCGACCGTGCACAACTTACAAGCGTTTCGACTTTCTATTCGCAGTTTCGACATGTGCCACTGGGTAAACATCTTATAAAAGTCTGTACCGGAACAGCCTGTCATGTCAAAGGCGCGGGCGGCGTGTTCGACGCTTTTCTTCGACACTTGGGCTTGAAGGAAAACGAAACAACCACTGACGACAAACTTTTTTCGGTCGAAAAAATTGCCTGTCTGGGCTGTTGCACGCTTGCTCCGGTTGTGCAAATCGACGATAAAATCTACGGACACGTGGCTCCCGGACGGGTTGGCGAAGTGATTGACGATTTTTTGCTGAAACACGACGAGCAGGAAAAAAGAGAAGCAACAACGGCAAAAATAAAGGCAAAGGGCGAAATACGGCTCGGCATGGGCTCGTGCTGCATGGCAAGCGGCTCAGCCGATATTTATAAGGAATTGATAACTGCCTCGTTGCAACTTGGTATCGAAGTGAATATCAAATCGGTTGGCTGCGTGGGCGTTTGCAACAAAGTTCCGCTGATTGACGTCGTTGCCCACGACGGCAGCATTGTTCGCTACCCAAATGTCAGAGCAGCGGAAATCAAAGAAATTCTGCATCATCACTTTAAGCCCGCCGGATATCTGAAACGTCTGAAAAATACCGTTTTAGGACATATCGATACTTTTCATACCGATATTACCTGGGACAATGTGGTTTGGAAATCGGACACGGAACGGACGGCAATAATCAACAGTTTTCTGTATAATCAGAAACATATTTCCACCGAAGGTTACGGAATACTGTCGCCTCTGAATTTTGAGGAGTATTGCGTTCACGGCGGTTTCGACGGGTTGCGAAAAGCGCTGACACACAGCAGAAATACCATTGTTGAAAGCGTTTTAAAAAGCGGTTTGCGCGGACGTGGCGGCGGCGGATTTTCCACAGGAAAAAAGTGGGAAATTGTGGCGGCGGCAAAAGGCGACAACAAGTATGTGATTTGCAATGGCGACGAAGGCGATCCTGGCGCTTTTATGGACAGAATGATGCTCGAATCTTACCCCTTCCGAATTATCGAAGGAATGCTGATTGCCGGATATGCCGTTGGCGCCGGCAAAGGAATATTTTATATCCGAGCCGAATATCCGCTTGCCGTCAATCGAATAGAGGCGGCAATAAAAATATGCAGAGAAAATAAAATCATCGGACAAAATATTTTCGACAGCCGGTTTTCTTTTGAAATAGAAGTTTTTGAAGGCGCAGGCGCTTTTGTCTGCGGCGAAGAAACGGCGTTGATTGCCTCAATCGAAGGCGAGCGCGGTTTTCCAAAACAGCGCCCGCCATACCCTGCTGTTCAAGGACTTTTTGGCTTGCCGACTCTGGTAAACAACGTCGAAACACTCAGCCAGATACCATATATAATAAGGTATGGATATGAAAATTATTGCAGCACGGGTACCGAAAACAGCAAAGGCACAAAGGTTTTTGCGCTTGCCGGCAAAGTGAGGCACGGAGGCTTGATTGAAGTGCCTATGGGCATCACACTCAACAAGATAATTGATGAAATTGGCGGAGGAATTGAAGGAGGTAAACAACTAAAAGCCATACAGATTGGCGGACCGTCCGGCGGCTGTATCCCCGCCTCGCTCTGCGATATGCAGGTCGATTTTGACGCTTTCAGCAGGCTGGGCGCAATGATGGGCTCCGGCGGGCTGGTGGCGCTCAGCGAAGACGATTGCATGGTGGACGTTGCCCGATATTTTCTCTCTTTCACCTGCGACCAGTCCTGCGGCAAATGTACGTTTTGCCGAGCCGGTACACGACGTATGCTCGACATTCTCAACCGAATATGCAACGGCAAAGGCGAACAGGGCGATATCGAACGCCTCGAAGAACTTGCCGTAAATATCAAAAAAGCCTCGCTTTGCGGACTGGGCAAAACCGCTCCCAATCCGGTACTTACAACGCTGAAATATTTCCGCCACGAATACGAAGAACATATCAACGGAGTATGCAAAACCGGCACTTGTACCGGCATGATAAAATACACAGTAACCAACAAATGTATTGGCTGCACAAAATGCGCAAAAGCCTGTCCCGTAGATGCAATTCCATACACACCCTACCAAATCCATTCAATCGACACAGATAAATGCGTGCTTTGCGGATTGTGCATCGACGAATGCAGTTATATGGCTATTGAAAAGATTAGACGGTAGTTAGCGTCCGTCCGAAAACTCGAATACACGTAACCGCCGTCCCGTTAGGGACGGAATGTTGGTAGAAAACGCAAGCCCAACCTCGTAACCACCGTCCCAGCCTGTCCACCGCAGGCATTAATCAGTTAATTAATTAATCAGTTAGTGTCTGTCCATAAAGTCGGTCAAAATATTATTGTAACATGAAAGGCTGAGCAATCGAGCAATCCGTGGGATTGCATCGCTCGGTAGAAACGGTTGCCAAAGAATATCTTGCATCCCGCAGGGATGCATCCCTGTGGGATGCAAATGCGTGTGTGTGATGCGTTTCTACCGAGCGATGCATCTCTACGAGATGCAAAAACCGCAGCCGCCATGATAACAGCACAGCCCTCTGCAAAACGCTTTTTATACATATTATGCCATGTGTTCCGACTTTTCGGACAGACACTAAATACTTTGCTCCCTTATTCGTAAATTCAAACTGTTTTACCTCCGTTTTTCTCAATTTCCTGCAAAACGCGCTGTATTGCTCCACGTCCTTCTTCGCCAAGTGCAAGGGTGAAATCGTTGACAAACATAGCAATATGCTGCGTTGTAATTTCTTCGCACATTTCTTGTGCGTGCATCCTGACATAATCGGACGAGGAGTCCGGATTGGCGCGTGCAAACAGTATGCTGTTTTTCAATGCTGTGGAAAACAACCGTCGCAAGTTTGCCGGCAGGCTTTTTCGCATGGCGATACAGCCAAGAGGAATTGGCTGACAAGTAGTTGTTTCCCAATATTTGCCGAGGTCGGCAATCAACTGCAAACCTTTGTTGCGATATGTAAACCGGCTTTCGTGTATCAGTACTCCGGCATCGACCTCGCCGTTGAGAATTGCGTTTTCGATATCGGAAAACAGATAAACCACAGTCTGTTCAATTGTGGGGAAAGCATATTTCAACAGAAAAGCGGCGGTTGTATATTGTCCGGGAACAGCAATTTTCAGACGGGGAATTTTGCTGTGGTCGATTGGCGTGCGGCTCACAAACAGCGGACCGTTGCCTCGCCCCAATGCGCTCCCCGATTCGCAGATTTCATACTCTTCGGCAACATGCGCGTAGGCATGGACACTCATTTTTGTAATATCGATTTTACCCGTCAGCGCCAGCCGATTAAGTTCTTCGACATCGGCTGTCAAAACGTCAAATTGCAGATTATGTGCAATTTTTCCGTTTACCAGAGCATCGAAAATAAAAGTATCGTTAGGGCAAGGCGAAAAACCAAGCGTAAATTTCATACCGTATTAATATACTAATTTACAAAAAATTCATCAATCAAAAATCGTCAATCAAAAGTCAATTCTCCGTTATAAAAATCCAGAATTTTACGGCGGAAGATATAATCGTATTTTGCCTGTATTTGTTCGAGGGATGCTTGGGTGAGCGCTGTTTTCGACTCGTTAAATTCATAGACGGTGGCTTTGCCGTTGTCGTATTTTTCGCTGACAAATTGCAGCGAAAGTGTCGCTGCCTCAACTGCTTTGCCCGAGGCGCGATATTTTTCCATCGAGGCGGTTACATTTAGGCTGGCGGTTTGTATTTCCTTGTACAGAGTTTTTTTGACCGCTTCGAGCGACAGGCGCTGATTGTCGATATTCAGGCGGGCGCTTTTCATGCGGTTGCGCACTGCGAAGCGATTAAAAATCGGGATATTCAGACTCAGTCCCACATATTCGCCGCCGTTGTTGCGTAGCTGGTTGCCAATAGATATGTTGTTGGCATTGCGGCGATACATGTAAAAATAATTTGTCCCGTAGCCCATGCTCAGGCTCAGCGAGGGCATCAGTCCGGCGCGGGCAATTTCCAGCGATTTTATGGCGCTTTCGATTCTGTATTCCTGTTCGCGGACAGCCGGTTTTGTTGTCAGAGCGTTGGCATAGACCTCGTTTGGCGAGGGCGTCATGCTCCGATTTTCGACTTCGGCGTCGGCTGCCGGCGTTTCGACGTCGAACCCTTCGACTGTTTCCAGCTCAAGGCTTTGCACAAGGTCGAGCAAAGCAATAGCGACGCTGTTCTTTGCCTGCACAATCTGCGCCTCTTCGCGGGCGGCGCGGGCTTCCATTTCGGCAAGTTGCGACGCCGGTATTTTGTCGGCTTCGAGCATGATTTTTGTTTTTTCGAGCATCAGCGCGGTCAGTTTCAGCTGTTCTTCGGCAACTTTCAGCAGTTCTTTGTTGAGCAGAACCTGCAAATAGAGCGAGGCGACGTTGATTGCCAGATTTTCCTTTGCCTTTTCGAGGCTTTCTACTGCTGCCATCAGTTCGAAACGGCTACGTGCTATTTCGTTTTTTATGCGGAAACCGGTAAAAATCGGAACGGAACTGCTGACAGACAGGCTGCTGTTCGACTGAGTGCTGTTTTCATACAGTCCGGTTTGCGTTTGAGTGCGTCCGAAGTTAAAATTTTGCCCCATGCCGGCGTTCAGGTCAGGCAGGCGGCTGTTTTTGGCGCTGTTAAGATCGATTTCGGCATTGGCGCTGTTGATTTTGAGCTGTTGAATCGAGATATTACTTTTTACCGCATGATTGATGCACTGTTCGAGCGTCCACACCCCGTTGCGCGGCAGGTTTGCCTCGTTTGCCGGCGGCTGCGCCGCTACCGGCAATAGGACGACGAGCGCCAGAAACATCAGCGCGGCGGCAATTACTCTGTTTTTTGCTTTCCTTCTTTTCATTTCGACCTTCAATTTATTGCTGTTGAATTTTTCCACGTATCTTTTCTTCGTTGTTGATACCGTTTTTCACTTCGATATTTATCCCGTCCGAAAGTCCAAGTTCCACTGCGCGGCGTTCAAATTCCTGCACGGGTTTTTCCTGTTTCACTATGTGGACAAAAGCCGAGTCGTTTTTAAATTCCACCGTATTTTCGGGGATTGAGAGCACGCTGTCGGCGGCGGCGAGTATAATTTCGGCGTTGGCGCTGTAGCCGGCGCGGATAAACACACTGTCGCGGATTTCGGTTGCCGCCTTTATTTCAAACTGATTTGCTCCGCTTGTTTCCACCGCCTTGGGCGAAATATATTCAAGCCGCGCGTCGAGTTTCACATCCTGCAATGCGCCAATGGTGAGCGTCATCGACATGCCTTCGCGTATCCGTCCGACCTCTGTTTCGTCCACATTACCAATAAAAATCATGTCCTTCATATTTGCAACCGCGGCTATGGTTGTGCCGTCGTTGAAGGTATTCGATTGAATCACCGAATTTCCGACTTTAATTGGCACGTCGAGCACCAAACCGCCGATTGTTGAACGTATCAGCGTGCTGCTGTACTTTGCTGTCCGCGCCGAAATGCCTTCTTTGATAATTTGAAGAGCGTCGCGGGCGGTTTCGATATTTTCTTTTGCCGTTTTATATTGCGTTTCGCTTCGCTCGAACTCTTCTTTTGTGGCTATGCCTTTCTCGAACAGTTTTTTCTGACGTTCATACTCTTGCTTTGCCTGCATCAGGTTGATTTCGGATGTTCGGATGTTCGATTCGGCGTTGTTGAGCGAGGCGACGTCGGGAATAACCTTCACTTTGGCAATCACTTCGCCGGGCGCAACCTCCTGACCGGCGTCTTTGTAGATTTCGTCCACAATTCCCGAAATTTGCGGTTTGATTAAAACCTCGTTGCGCGGCGATATTTTGCCCGTAATGATAGCGCTCTTTTTGATTGTTTTCTTTTGTGGCGACACAAGTTCGTATATCACCTCTTTGGGCTTCGATTTGCTGTACAGAAAATAAAACGTCCAGCCAACAAGGAACAACACTATTCCCAAAACAATAAATTTTAATACCTTTTTCATCTTTTATTCGTTTTTTATCTATTTATTTTTATTTATATTTTAAATTTTATACTTATTTTTATATCATTTTATCCTTACTTTTCATCATTTTTTATCTACTTAGTGATGCGAAATAAACAATTTATAAACTTGCAATATACGGATGAAATATTTACCGCAAGGAACGCAAAGATTTCGCAAGGAACGCAAAGCCTTTGCGCCCTTTGCGCCCTTTGCGGTAAAATATTACCGGCTTTTTTGCCAGGAAACAGGAACATCTTATTTATTTTATATCTACTTACTATCATTTTCTATTTACTTTCTATCATTTCCTTCTTACTTTCCAGCATTTTATCCTTACTTTCTATCATTTTATCCTTACTTTCCAGCATTTCCTTCTTACTTTCTATCATTTCCTTCTTACTTTCTATCATTTTATCCTTACTTTCTATCATTTTATCCTTACTTTCTATCATTTCCTTCTTACTTTCTATCATTTTATCCTTACTTTCTATCATTTTATCCTTACTTTCTATCATTTTATCCTTACTTTCTATCATTTTTCTTATTTTTTCATTGATTTTTACTTTTCCGTAAAACATTAATCACTAATCACTAAAAACTAATCACTAAAAACCTATTCTTCGGACAGCGCTTCTATCGGTTTTATTTTCATGGCGCGGAAAGCCGGACCGAGACCTGCAAAAGTTCCCAGCATAATAATTATCAATGCGGCTATCGCTGCCAGCATAAAATCTATTTGAAAAAGACCTTCGGCGCCTCCGGCGCCAACGCCCGTTCCCAAATCGACCATTTGCAGCCCCAGCACGCCAAACGATATTCCCAAAAATCCCGCTATGGCGGTGATTGTAAAACTTTCGCTCATTATTTGGCTCATTATCGACAGCGGGCTGGCTCCCAGAGCGCGGCGCACGCCAATTTCCTGCGTCCGTTCGCGCACCGTTACCATCATTATATTACTGACGCCAATAATTCCGGCAAACAGCGTTCCCAAACCCACAATCCACGCAAGGATTTTGACGCCGAGAAACAGTCCGTCCACCTGCCGGAAAAGCATTTCGAGATTGAACGCGGTTACCGCCTGCCTGTCGTTGGGCGCAATGGAATGGTTGCTTTTCAGTATTGTTTCTATCTGTTGCTGTACTTCGCTCATCGCAATATTTGGCTGCGAGGTTGCAAAAAGCGCGTCGATACGGTCGCCAAAGTGGTAGAGTTGCTGCATGGTTGTGAAGGGTATGCTGATTGTTTCGCGAGGGTCGCCGTTGAACGATAAATTGTCGCTGCCGTTGCCCACGCCTGCAACCTTATAGTAGATACCGTCCACCGAAATACTCTGACCAACCGGGTCTTCGCCTGCGGTAAACAACGTTTCATAGACACGTGTGCCAATCACGCAGACCTTTCTGTTTTCCATCACGTCGATATCGTTAATATATCGCCCAAACATCATTTTCTGACGGTTGATTTTGTTGTAGTTTGCGTTCATTCCCTGCACCCTGAACGTCCCTTTTTTATCGCCGCGCACAACATTGTTGTCTCTGACCGACCAGCCGCCATACAGCACCGGCGATATTGCGTCGAAGCCCTTCACTCTGTCCTGTATTATTTCCACGTCTCTGTTGTTGATGTTCCATGCACGATTTTTCCGGAAGCCCTTGTACGCCTCGCTGGTACGTCCGCTCCAAATTACGCATGAGTTGGTGGCAACGCCGTCCATGTTGCGCTTGATAAATTTCTCCAACGCGCCGCCGCCGCCCGTGAGCATTATCAGCATAAACACTCCCCAAAACACTCCGAATGCAGTCAGAATACTCCGCGTCCGGTTGCGGGTTATTGTCTGCATTATTTCGTTCCATCTGTCCAAATCAAACATAATATTTTTCTTTATTTTTATTTACTGTTCAACGCTGTGATGGTTTTTATTCTCACTGCCTTTAATGCCGGAAAAAAGCCTGCCATTGTGCCGGCAACAATCAGCAGGACGGTTGCCTGTATTGCTACGTTCAAATCCACTGTGGGATTGACAAATACATTCATCGATATGCCGGCGCTGCCTGCCGATTTACCGAACATTCCCGACATCAGTTCGGTTATTCCTACTCCGCAAACAAGCCCGATGTAGCCAAAAATTGTTGTAATAATAATCGACTCAATCACAACTAAGCGCAAAATACTTGCAGGCGAGGCGCCAATAGCCTTGCGTATGCCAAACTCGCGCGTCCGTTCGCGCACCGTTACCAGCATTATATTGCTGACGCCCACAATGCCCGACAGAAGGGTAAAAATGCCGATTATCCAAACCGCAATGTTGATAAAACGCGATACACCTGCCATTTGCAGATAATTTTCGAAGCGATTCCAGTACCAGAGAGCCCCGTTGTCGTTGGGAGAAATCTGCTTAAATTGCCCGACTCTGTTTTTATAGCGATGAATAAAGTCGTTACTGCCCTCAAGGTTGTCGATTTTTTCGCTCAGCGTGAATGCCATATTCGACACTCTGTGTCCCATGCTGTAAATTGCCTGCGACGTTGTCAGCGGAATATATGCCGTAGTCTGATCCTGCCGGTTTTCAACATGATATATTCCTGTAACAAGGTACATGTTGCCGTCGATATTCACATGTTTCCCTATGGCTTGTGCGCCTTTGAACAGAATTTCGACCGCCTTTTTCGACAGCACTGTCGTTTTCCGCTTTTCTTTCAAATCCGGATAGTTGATAAAACGCCCTTCGTCCAATTTCAATCCGTTGATCATCATTATATCGGCTGTTGCGCCGTAAACGCTCGAATTAATATATTCCGCTCCGAAACTGATGTTTTTGCTGCCCAGATTTGTTCTTGCCGTAGCAAAACCCACCTCGCCGGAAAATTCCGTTTCAGCAAAATCAACATCCTGATTATAAAGAACAATTTGACGTTTCGACGGCAATCCCGCATACGGGACGTTTGTGCGTCCGCCGAAAACCATCACAACATTAACCAATTCGTCGCCCCAGTTCGATGTAAATCCGTTTTTCAGCCCGTTGCCCGCGCCAAGCAGAACGATAAGCATAAATATTCCCCACGCCACCGCAAATCCGGTGAGAAAGGTGCGCATTTTATTACGGCGGATTGTGCTGAGTATTTCCTGTAAGAGACTGATCATCGGTATCGATTATTTAATTTCGGAGTCGGGCGACGATTTCTTTTTATGCGTATTTTTTTCGATACGATCAATGACGCCGTCGCTCAGGTGGATTATTTTGTCGGTTTTATTGGCTATTCCCGATTCATGCGTAACAATAATCATTGTCATGCCCTCGCGGTTAATATCGCGCAGTATTTTAATCACTTCCAGCG
Source organism: Prevotellaceae bacterium (assembly GCA_031279695.1). Lineage (GTDB taxonomy): Bacteria > Bacteroidota > Bacteroidia > Bacteroidales > UBA932 > JAIRLF01. The sequence goes on from JAITIA010000075.1 coordinate 25,923, forward strand.
AGGTTTTACTATCGAGAGCGCCGGTGGGTTCGTCGGCCAAAATCATGTGAGGCTTGGTAATCAGGGCTCGGGCAATTGCCACGCGCTGCTTTTGCCCGCCCGACAGTTCGGCAGGCATGTGATGCGCCCATTCTTTGAGCCCGAGTTTATCTAAATATTCCAGAGCAATTTTATTGCGCGTCCGCCTGCCAACTTTTTGATAATAAAGAGGCAGCGCCACATTTTCCAGCGCGTTTTTAAAACTTATAAGATTGAACGACTGGAACACAAACCCAATCAGTTTGTTCCGATAGCTCGACGAGCGGGTTTCGGTCAGATTGTCGATAAATGTTCCGTTGAGATAATATTTGCCAGTATCGTAAGTATCAAGTATTCCAAGGATATTGAGTAAAGTAGATTTCCCCGAGCCTGAGGCTCCCATAATTGATACAAATTCTCCTTTTTCGATGTGCAAATCAATTCCTTTAAGTACGTGTAGCGGAGTGCCCGTGTAGTAGGTTTTGTTAATATTTTCAAGTCTGATCATGTTTTATACTTTATACTTATTAAATGGTTACTAATTTTATTTATTTATGTTTCTTACATTTATATATTTTTTTTCTTTTCTTTTCTTTTTTTATCTCATATAAGACGTAAAAGAAGGAAAAAAGTTACATCGATGTGAAAATTTTTTCTCAAATATTTAGTGTCTGTCCATAAAGTCGGATACACGCAACCGCCGTCCCGCCAGGGACGGAATGTTGGTAGAAAACTGCATAAATCAATAGCACCTCAAAAAAAGATTTAGCCCCACCTTTTCCGGCTAAATCTTTTTTTGAGGTGCTATGAAAAAATTTTATAGAAAAAAATGCCTGCGGCGGATAGGCTGGGACGGAAAGTCCCGCAGGGACTGCACATTATTAACCGGTGGCTTTAGCCTCCGGCAGCGACCTTGCCACGGCTGTTGGGACAAGTTTCTACCTTGTCCACTCTATCTACGCAGGCTGTGCCTGCATTTGCACCTTTGTTGGAGGCGCAGCCTGCCAAGATAAACCGGACGAGGCACAGCCTCGTCCGAACAACGGTCCCGCAGGGACTGCACAATAAATCAACCACTTCCACATTCCGTCCCTGCGGGACGGCGATTACGAAGTTGGGCTTGCGTTTTCTACCAACATTCCGTCCCTGACGGGACGGCGATTGCGTGTATTCGAGTTTTCGGACGGACACTATATATTTTATCAATAGCACCTCAATCTTTTTTTCAACCGTAAAATAATCGTCATTTTTGCAGCAAAAATCATTTTTGGAGGCTCTGTAAAGACAGCAAAGACGAACTAAAAGCAAAAAATATTGTTTTGATTTTATGAGAATTGAAAAATTTTCTGAAATATTTTTTTTCAGTATGAAAAAAACTTCATACATTTGTACAAGTTTTATGGTATTAGAGTTCCGAAAAAAACGGGATTCTTTTTTATTTAGAAATTTTTAATTAATTACAGTTATGTCAACTACTAATTATATTACGGAAGATGGATTACAGAAACTCCGTCAGGAGCTTGAACATCTCAAAAGTGTCGAACGACCGGAAATATCGCGGCAAATTGCGGAAGCACGCGACAAGGGCGACTTGTCGGAAAATGCAGAATACGACGCCGCCAAAGACGCGCAGGGAATGCTTGAAATGAAAATTTCAAAACTCGAAAACATGATTTCCAATGCGCGGGTAATCGACGAGTCGAAAATCGACCTGTCGAAAGTCCAGATATTGAGCAAGGTGAAATTGAAAAATCTGCAGACCCAAGCCAGCATGGAATACACTCTGGTTGCCGAAGCCGAAGCCAATTTGAAGGAAAACAAACTGTCGGTCGGGACGCCCATTGCCAAAGCACTGCTTGGACATAAAAAAGGCGATATTGTTGAAATCACTATTCCGGCAGGAAAAATGAAGCTTGAAATAATAAATATTTCAATCTGAAAAACAGATGAATATAGCCATTGTGGGCGCCGGCAATCTGGCGAGTTCGTTAGCGCCGGCGCTCGTCGAATCGGGGCAAAAAATTACGCGCATCTGTTCGCGCACATTTGAACATGCAAAAATACTTGCCCAAAAAGTAAACGCCATGGCGGTATCCAATATTTCGGATTTGGGCGCTGCAAAATTCTATATTCTGGCAACGCCCGACAGCGAGCTGGAACAAGCGCTTGCCGCTTTGCCCGTTGATAACAACAGTATTGTGATGCACGTATCCGGCTCTACATCAATGAGTGTCATTGAAAAATATCACAAAAACTGTGGCGTGCTGTATCCTTTGCAAACTTTTTCGACAGCCCGACCGATAGCCGATTTCAGCAATGTTCCGCTGTTTATCGAAGCAAATTCGACGGAAAATTTGGAACAAATATATGCTGTGGCAAGCAAAATGTCGAAAAAAGTTGTGGAGTTAAATTCCGCACAGCGTCTCGGATTGCACATTTCGGCAGTTTTTGCCTGCAATTTTGTGAACAGCATGTTAGCCTGTTCTGCCGATATTTGCCATCTGTATGACATTGATTTTGGTCATTTGCAGGCGCTTGTGCAGGAAACAGTCGATAAAGCCTTTGCCGGCAACAATCCTGCAAAACTGCAAACCGGACCGGCAAAACGCCGCGATTTGCAAACAATCGACAAACATATTGAAGCGCTGCGCAACAACGCCGAAATGCAGCAATTATATGAAAAAATCACAAAATACATCATAAATACACGCTAATTGTTTTAACATTTGTTTATTGATATTATTTGCCGATTAAACGATATATATCATTGAAATTAAGTGTTTTGAAAAAACATGCGACATTATTAAAAAAAACAGAAACGGAATCTTAAAAAAAACAGAGTAATTTTATTGCCAAATGCAGGCTAAACTACTGATTGTGAAGCCAGATATAAAAATACGAGCAAATTCAACGAAATATTTTACAATCGATTAATGATGTTAAATTTTGTTAATGCCAATTTTCGTATAAAATATACAGAGTAATTTTGCAGGCGAAAATGTGTAAATTAAGTTTATGAAATATATTTGTATATTAAAAATTATATCCTGTCTTATTTTTTCAGTACAGGCTCATTCCGCACCAAAAAAAATGCATGTTTTTGGCGTCTCTGCTCCATCTTATACCATTCACGGAATAGATGTTTCGAGGTATCAGGACAAAATTGACTGGAAACATTTATCGAACTACAAAACAGGAAAGGACAGTGTGGGCATTACTTTTGCCTTTGTTAAAGCAACAGAAGGTCAAACTCTTAAAGACAGATATTTTGAGTATAACTGGCAGGAAACAACAAAATATAATATTATACGCGGCGCGTATCATTATTACAAACCAAATACAAATTCGGTGCTGCAAGCCAAAAATTTTATCCGGCACGTCAAACTGCAAAAAGGTGATTTACCGCCGGTTCTCGACATTGAAGAGGTTGGCAAATATGGCGTGAAAAACATGAAAAAAGGTCTGAAAAACTGGCTGAAAATGATTGAATCTCATTATGGTATAAAACCAATAATATACACAAACATAAGTTTCTACAAATCGTATCTTTCGGGCAGCGATTTTAAAGAATATCGTTTCTGGATTGCTCATTACAGCAATATTACGCCTAAAATACACAAAGACTGGATATTCTGGCAATACAGCGACAAGGGCGTGATAAAAAATATCCGCTCCAAAGTTGCTCTTAATGTTCACAGTGGCACAAAAAAAGACTTGCTTTATCTTTGTAAACAATAAGAAACGAAATTTACAAAAAAGCGGCTGCCTACCAAAACGGTTGATAAATTCGCCCTCAAACCGTAAAATTTTTCGGCTAAATTTTTAATTCTTGGATATTTGTTATATTTTTGCACAAAAAAACTGCAGAATATGAAAAAATTTTTATTTATTATTTGCTTGTGGCTCTGTACTGTTGCGGCAAAATCTCAGACAGGTACAAACGCAAAAAACGGCGAAAAAACAGGTTTCCAGACCGCCTCAATGTGGAAACCGTCAATTGATGTGCGGGCGGATGTTGCCATTATTTATGGCGTTGGCGGAAATCCGTCGGACAAGGGACGGCAGGAACAGTTTGAACGGCGCGTCAAATCGTGGCGCGACCGCGGATATACTGTCCATTTCATGGGCGGAATTGCCTGGGGCAGTTATGCCGATTATTTTACCGGTCAATGGGACGGTAAACCGCATCTCGACGAAGGTCAGAAAACAGTGAACGGCGACACTATCTGGCACGGACGGATGACGCCATATATCGTTCCGTCAAAGAATTTTTTGCACTATATCAAGGAGATGCATATCCGCCGCGTGATTGACGCCGGCATCGACGCAATATATATGGAAGAGCCCGAATTTTGGATGCGGGCGGGCTACAGCGAAGCATTTCGCCGCGAATGGCTCGAATACTACGGATTTCCGTGGCGTCCGCAGCACGAATCGCCCGAAAACACTTACCTGTCCAACAAACTGAAATATCATCTCTACTATCGCGCTCTCGAAGAGGTGTTTACCTACGCCAAAGAATACGGCAAAAGCAAAGGGATGAACGTCCGCTGCTATGTGCCAACACATTCGCTGGTCAATTATTCGTCGTGGGCTATTGTCAGTCCCGAAGCCTCGCTCGCCTCGCTGCCCTGCGTCGATGGCTACATTGCGCAGGTGTGGACGGGAACATCGCGCGAAGCAACTTTCTACAACGGCGTCCGCCGCGAACGGGTTTTTGAAAACGCTTTTCTCGAATACGGCTCAATGGAGTCGATGACCCGCCCCACCGGTCGTAAAATGTTCTTCCTGACCGACCCCATCGAAGACCGTGCACGCGATTGGGACGATTATAAACTGAATTATCAGGCGACTTTCGTTGCCCAACTGCTCTATCCCTCAATAGCCAACTACGAGGTGATGCCCTGGCCCGGACGAATTTACGAGGGTCTGTATAAAACCTGCGCCTCGTGCGAAACAAAGGAGCAGATACCGCGCTTCTATTCCACACAAATGCAGGTGATGATCAACACGTTGAACGATATGCCACAATCGGACAATCGCGTGAGCGGCTCGCAGGGTATTGGCGTGCTGATGTCCAACTCGCTCATGTTTCAGCGTTTCCCTGACCATGCTGGTTACGATGACCCGCAGTTCTCGAATTTCTACGGACAAACGCTCCCGCTGCTCAAGCGCGGCGTTCCCGTTGCAACCGTACATGCTGAAAATGTTGCCATTCCCGATACCTGGCGCGACTTGAAGGTGCTGGTAATCTCGTACTCGAACATGAAACCGATGACGCCGGACTGCCACCGCCATATTGCGCAGTGGGTCAGGGACGGAGGACGGTTGGTGTATTGCGGAAAGGACGTCGATCCCTATCAGTCGGTTATGGAATGGTGGAACAGCGACGGCAACAGGTATGCCGCCCCGTCGGAACATCTGTTTGAAATGCTGGGACTTGCCACCCGCACTCCTGCAACAGGCGAATATCGCTGCGGCAAAGGCACGGTGTATGTGATGCGCGAAGAACCAAAAGAGTTTGTGCTGAATGCCGGCGGCGACAGGGAATATATCGAGACCGTCAGCCGCGCCTGGCTTGCGGCAACGGGCAACGCTCTGCAAACAAAAAACAGCCTGACGCTCGAACGCGGCGCATACCTGATTGCCGCCGTCATGGACGAAAGCGTTTCCGACGAGCCGCTGGAACTGAAAGGTTTGTATATCGACCTGTTCGACCCCGAATTGCCGGTACTCCGCACAAAAACGGTGAAGCCCGGCGAACAGACGTTTCTTTATAATCTTGCCGGCGTCAATAAAAAACGTCCGAAAATGCTATGCGGCGCATCGCGGATATACAACGAAACGGTGAAACGCCGCTCCTATTCGTTCACAGCAAAAAGTCCAGCTAACACCAACAATGTCAGCCGCGTACTGTTGCCGCAAAAGCCGAAATCGGTAAAAATAAACCAATCGCCCGCCAACTTCTCGTGGGACGACGCCTCCAACACCTGTCTGCTGAAATTTGAAAACAGTCCGGACGGAGTAGAGGTGGAAATTGATTTTTGATTGATGATTTTTGATTGATGCATACCGTATAAAGTACCTGAATTTTTCCTTCGTACCCTCTTCGTGGTTCTTCGTGTAAAAAAAAGATTTAGCCAGAAAAACCTTCCCCCACTTGCGGGGGACGTAATTTCCCCATTGTTCGGACGAGGCTGTGCCTCGTCCGGTTTATCCGGCAGGCTGCGCCTGCCAACAAAGATGTAAATTCAGGCACAGCCTGTGTGGATAGAGCGAACAAGGTATAACCCCATTTTTCCGAGTTTTCGTAAAGTCCGTCCATAAAGTCGGTCAAAATATTATTGTAACATGAAAGGCTGAGCAATCGAACAATCCGCAGGATTGCATCGCTCGGTAGAAACGGTTGCCAAAGAATTTCCTGCATCCCGCAGGGATGCAAATGCGTGTGTGTGATGATGTTCTACCGAGCGATGCATCTCTACGAGATGCTAAAACCGCAGCCGCCATGACAACGGCGCAGTCCTCTGCGAAGCGCTTTGTATTCATATTATATATGTGTTTTATACTTTATGGACAGACACTATTTATAAAATCAAAAACACAAAAGAGGCTGCTCT
>JAITIA010000158.1 GCA_031279695.1 Prevotellaceae bacterium
CAGTTAGCCTCCCGTTTGCCTCAATGGAAAAATTTGACATATACCGAACTTGCCTGTGAATTTCTCGCACTTTTTGCCACCGATATTCCCGCCAACGAACTGCGCAACTGCATCGAACAAGCATACGGCGCTTTCGACAGTAAAGAAAATCCCGCCCCACTTATCCGCCTGAACAACAATCTGCACGTGCTTGAATTGTTTCACGGACCAACGCTTGCCTTCAAAGATTTTGCACTCCAACTGCTTGGACAATTGTATGGCAGACATATACGCAAAAGCGGACAACGGGTAAATATTCTCGGCGCCACCTCGGGCGATACCGGCTCGGCAGCCATCTACGGAATGCTCGCCCAACCGGATACGCATAGTTTTATTCTCTATCCCAACGGTCGGATTGCCGAATTGCAAGAGCGACAAATAGCCTGCACCGGCTCGCCATTGGTACACGCCATTGCCATAGACGGAAGTTTCGACGACGCTCAAAATATTGTTAAACAAATTTTTGGCGACGCTAAGTTTTCGACCGCACATTCGCTGACCGCCGTCAATTCAATCAATATCGCCCGCATTCTTGCACAATGCATCTATTATCTGCATACCGCTCTCAAACTCGACATCGGCAAAAATAACCCTCTCGAATTTGTTGTGCCAACAGGAAATTTCGGCAATATTCTTGCCGGATGGCTGCTGACAAAAACAGGAATACAGGGACTTCGCTTCTGCGTTGCCACAAACCAGAACTCCGTTGTATCGGATTTTTTCAGGACGGGCGAATATCGCATCGGCAAAGTGCTGCCAAGTTGCGCTCCTTCGATGGACATTCAGCAGGCGTCGAATTTTGAACGCTGGCTGTGGTGGCATTTCGATGGCAACAGCCAAAAAGTTGTTGAAATAATGGATAGTCTGCGTCGCGACGGAAGTTTTACACTGACAGGCATGACGGCAAACAACGATATTCTCCGCGCCGCCTCCTGCAACGACGACGGCATAAAAACAACAATCGAAAAGGTTTGGCGCACAACCGGCTATATCCCCGACCCGCACACTGCCTGCGCCTTTGCCGCACTCGATAGCAACCGTCGCAGCGTGATTACCGCAACGGCGCATCCGGCAAAATTTCCGGAAACAATAGCCGCCGCAACAGGACAGTTGCCCAAACATCCATCGCTCGAACAGTTGAAAACACGCAAATTGGTGAAAACAACGCTGCCCGCAAATATCGACGCCGTGAAACAGAAAATACGTTCAGTGATTAGTGATTAGTGATTAGTGATTAATGCCTGCGGAGGCATTTCGAACTGTGATTTCAGGATGATTTGGGTGAATGTTTGCAGCATTAACCTCGTCCACCGCAGGCACTGAAAGTCCCGCAGGGACGGAACTTTAATAATAAATAACTGATTAATTGCATAACTGATTAATGCCTGCGGCGGATATGGGACGTAAATGGCACAGCCTGTCAGCCGCCGCAGGCACTAATCACTAATCACTAATCACTGAATAAAGTGCAGTCCCTCCGGGACTTGGGGACATAGTGGAGTTTTCTGCATAAATCAATAGCACCTCAATCTTTTTTTCAACCATTCAACCATTAATTTTGCTGTTTTCAAAAAAAACTGTACCTTTGCATGGTTTTTTTAATGATTGATAGATTGAATATCTTGATTTTGGATAAAAAATATGATAAAAAACGGAAAATAAAAAAATGCAGAAACAGACATTTGAATGGAATGATATTTCGACAGTTGCACAGTTAAGTATTTTTAATTGTGCCGATGTTGCAGAATATCACGCAACGGTCAAACTGAGCAATTGCCTCCTTGACGCTCAACAGCAGTTTGCCAGTATCGAAACAGCGCTGACAAGAATTGCCGAAAATTATCGGAATATCACATTGATATTCAAGCGATATTTTGTGAGCGACGCAGTCAATCAAGCCGAATTTTTGACCGACAGCTCCTGTGCCGTTTCGTTTGTCGAACAAAGTCCGGTAAACGGAACAAAAGTTGCCGTATGGGCTTATTTTGTCGATAATTGCAAAATTTTCAGAGACAGCGCCGGAACATTTGTAATGCAGCGCCCGTACTACAAACATCTGTATAACATGCAGATGACAGCCTCCGCAAGCAGCGAAGCCAGAGAAACCCGTATTGTGTTTGAAAATTATGTCAAGGCGCTTGCCGTGCAAAACTGCTCTCTTGCAGACAATTGTATCCGTACATGGATTTTTGTTCAGGGCATCGACCTCCACTATGCGGGAATGGTTGAGGAGCGGAAATTATTTTTTGCGGAACAGGGGCTGACCCCCAAAACCCATTTCATTGCAAGTACCGGAATCGAAGGCAGTCATATCGACTGTAAAACGCTGGTATTCATGGATGCATACGCCATTGCAGGCATTCGTCCCGAACAAATATCGTTTATCAATGCGCCCGAAAATCTCAATCCAACCTACGAATATGGCGTAACTTTCGAGCGGGCAACAAGCGTGGATTATGGCGACAGACGGCATATTTTTGTTGCCGGAACAGCAAGTATCAACAACAAAGGCGAAATTGTGCATCGCCAAGACCTTATGAAGCAGACCGACAGAGTGTTTGAAAATATCGCCGCACTGCTTGCTCAGAAAGAATCAGAGATGAACGATGTGGCTCAAATGACAGTATATCTGCGCGATATTGCCGACGGCGCTCGCGTTGAACAATATTTTAAAACGCACGGCATCGATATTCCATATCTCATTGTGCACGCGCCGGTTTGTCGTCCGGGCTGGCTGGTCGAAATAGAATGTATTGCAATTAAAGAAGTGAAAAACAGCGCTTTTGAGAATTTTTAAAACATTCAGCAGAATGTTTCGTGCAAAACGCTCAGCGATTTCATTACCAAATTAAAATCGTATCGAAACGAATAAAAATCGAGCATATTATTGAGAAAATCAACTCGTTGCAAACCCGACAGTTTCAGGTCGTCCAGTCTGTCGTATGGCAAATCGAGCAGTTCGGTAAGAATTTGCGTGTTTCCCCTGTCAAAAAACTGAGGATGAAGAGGTTTTATAATCACAAACTTACAAGCCTTGATGTCGAAATAATCGAATCCGTTTATATTCGACGGAATGGCAAAGCCCAGATATTTTGGCAGTTGCACCAAAAAATGCAGATGAAAATTGGCAACGCCCTCGCGCATTACATCAAGCAGGTTGATAGATTTGCTGATAAACTCAAACAGATTGATATTCAAGCCTTCTTCCTTCAAAACTCTGTACAGAAATTCGCCGATAAACATTGCCGGCGCACTTTTTCTGATATTTGAAAAAATTTCCGGCAAAACCGGCGACAGTACAAACTCTTTGATATACTGCATATCGGCTTTATGCCGCTCGTTCGATTCAAATTCGATGAGGGAAAGCGGATACAAATGCCCCGACTTGTTGTTGTGGTTGAAAATGTATGTTTTACGACCTTTTGCATCGGTGTACAAATACACAATATCGCGGGTATCTTTGTATTTTATTTTATGCAGGACTATGCCTCTCACGGAGAAAAACAACAAAAGGCTGCCAATCAATCGACAGCCTGTATGATTGTTATGGATAAATCAACAAAAAGCCTCGTCCGAAACAGTCAGTTTCTTGCGACCCCTGGCTCTGCGGGCAGCCAATACTCGTCTGCCGTTGGGTGTTGACATTCTTTCACGAAAACCGTGTTTGTTTTTTCTTTTCCTTTTTGAAGGCTGATACGTTCTTTTCATCGCCGTTTTACTTTATCTTGTTAATATTTAATTATTCAAATAAATCGGGCGCAAAAGTACTGAAAAAATCAATTCCAGCCAAATTTTTTTTATTCACAATTGTCGTATCCAAAATTAACTGCCTGAAATATAAATAATAAAAACAGTTTTGTCGTTAAAAAATATTTCTCGAACAGCAGGCATTTTTGGTGATTTTGCGAGCTGCAAAAACGGATTTCGGCAAAAAAACGGCTGCAAAATTTTGGTGAACACACAGGTTTCAACGGCAAGCGCAATCTCAATCGAGTTTACCTTTCTTATTCTCAAGTATTTCAAATATCTTATCCCTGTGTTCGGGATACTGGTACTTTCCATCGCAACATTTCCACAGCCGTACATTATCAGCGTTTCGCGCAATTTGTCGAGTTCGGGCGTTAATGTCCCAAAGCGACTTTCAAAAATTTTTTCCGTCTTTGCCGATAATACAACAAAATACACTATCTTTGTGGACGTCAAGTCCGCAGCTAATATGCTTCATGTTCTTGAATTTAAGTATTTTAAATAAAAAATAACCCTTCAAAATTACAAAAAAATTCTGATTTTTGTACTTTGAATAGGACTTGAGGCGAGGCTGTGGGCTTGATTTTTATCCTACACGCTTGGAATTTTAAAATTTTTATGTAATTTTGCGGCGGATTTTAAACAGAAAAAGATTATGCGTTACTTTAACACAGCCGGACCCTGCAACAGGGCAAAGCACTATATGATAGAGCCTTCGACCCGATTAAAAGGCGTCGAACAGTTGATTGACATGGAGCAGTATTTTGTTATTCATGCAGCGCGTCAAAGCGGGAAAACAACATATTTGAGGGATTTGGCAAACCGTATCAATGCCGGCGGACAGTATTATGCTCTGTATTGTTCGCTGGAAAAC
>JAITIA010000227.1 GCA_031279695.1 Prevotellaceae bacterium
AACAACATTATTTTAAACTATAGCCATAACATTATATTATGACACTGACACAGAATTTTTTCATCGACATATTAAATATTGTTAAAGGTGATAATTTTTATTGCGAATTTCGAAAAAAAACAGAAAAAATTTTTGAGAGTGGGGGGCGCATTATCAGCGTAACCGAATCCGGACAGTTATTACAATATACTTTCGTCGAAAAACGAAATTTGGTATTGATTTTAGAATTAGCGTGATTTTTTTGTATCGAACAGTGAAAAGAGCGGACTGCGTAATGCGTTCTGCTATTTTGATTTATATCTGTCAGAAAAAAAAATTGCAACAGATTGAAAAATTATACGTATATTTGCGGCGATAAAAATAAAAATTTGTCAAAATTGTAAGTTTAATTTTATAACAGTAAGAAAATGAAAGTATTATCCGTAAAAAATCCATGGGCTTACCTGATATGTATAGGAGTCAAAGATGTGGAAAATCGCTCATGGACAACCAAATACAGAGGAACGCTGCTGATACATGTGCCGTCGAAAAATGCGGGTCAGGTAAGCGTTTTGAGCTCCTGCACCAAAGAACAGATGCAAGCCATTGAGGGTAAGGGCGTTTTTCATCCACAGCACCCAATGTGCTCCGACACTTGCATCAGCAGTATCATTGGTATGGTCGATTTGGTTGATTGTGTTACCAACAGTCAGTCAATCTGGGCGGAAGCATTTTTCTGTCACTGGATATTGAAAAACCCCGTATTGTTCGACCATCCTATCGAAAACGTTAGTGGTCAATTGAATATCTGGGATTATTACGGGCTTGATCTGGAATATGTAACTGTTAATTCAAAAAAAATCTTTTCCGACGAAAATTATTAAAAAAAATATCATGAAAACATATCATTTCTTTACTTTTGATTTGGGCGCAACCAGCGGTCGCTCGATTATTGCAACACTGCGCGACGGAAAAATTGATTTAAAGGAACTTACACGGTTTCCCAACAAAATGGCGCGCATTGGCGATAAATATTTCTGGAACATTTATTCGCTGTTCGACGAACTGAAAAACGGGCTGTGCGCCGCTGTAGCAGAAGGAATTATGCCCGATTCGGTGGGAATCGATACCTGGGGCGTCGATTTTGCGTACATTGGCGACGACGGGCTGTTTACGGGTTTGCCCCGCGCTTATCGCGACCCGTACACCAACGGCGCTCCCGAAGCATATTTTGAAAAAATTGCCAAAAAGAAAGTTTATGAACTTACCGGCATTCAGATAATGAATTTCAACAGTTTATTCCAACTGTATGCCGCCGGAAAAGAATCGTCGCAGGCATTCAGAGCGGCAAAAAATATTCTGTTTATGCCCGACGCGCTGACCTATCTGCTCACCGGTAAAAAAATCTGCGAATATACCATTGCGTCCACTTCGCAAATGCTGAATCCGTACACCAAACAGTTTGAGCCTCAACTGCTTGAACAAGCAGGGGTGGATGCAACACTGACGCTTCCGGTGGTGATGCCGGGCGAAAAAGCAGGAAATATTCTGGCAAATATTTGCAACGAATGCGGGCTGGACGAAATTCCGGTGATTGCCGTTGCCGGACACGACACTGCGTCGGCAGTTGCCTCCATTCCTGCCGAAAACGCCAATTTTGCCTATCTGAGTTCAGGAACATGGTCGCTGATGGGAGTCGAAGTTAAATCGCCCATTATCAACGAACAAAGTTTCGACTTGAACTTTACCAACGAAGGCGGCGTGGACGGAACCATCCGTTTTCTGAAAAATATAACGGGAATGTGGCTGCTCGAACAGTGTCGCAAAGAATGGGAAATGCAGGGACAGCGTTACGGCTATCCCGAAATAGTGCAGATGTCGCTGTCGTCGAAAGGATTTCAACAATTAATCGACCCCGACGACCCCGCCTTTGCTAACCCCGCAAGCATGTCGGACGCAATTGCCAACTACTGCAAAAACAGCGGACAAACGCCGCCAGCCAATCATGCCGAATATGTGCGCTGCATTTTCGACAGTCTGGCGCTGAAATATAAACACGTGCTCAACAGTTTGAAACAGCTTGCGCCTTTTGCAATCGAAAAACTGCATATCATTGGCGGAGGTTCTCAAAATCGGCTGCTTAACCAAATGACAGCCAACGCCGCCGGTATTCCCGTAGTTGCCGGACCGTCGGAAGCCACCGCGCTTGGCAACGCAATGATGCAGGCAAAAGGTCTGGGAGCCGTGAAATCGCTCGACGAAATACGCGCAATTGTTCGCAATTCCGTATCACCCGAAATTTTTTACCCCCAACAGTCGGAATACAGCGAAGATATTTACGCGAAATATTTGTCGATAATACAAAAATAATTACCGAGAAAAGAAACATGCTCAATTCGTTGTATATAAGAAATTTCAGATGCTTGAAGGAGTTTCAAACAAATTCCGTCAAGCAAATCAATCTGATAGCCGGAAAAAACAATACGGGCAAATCGAGTATTCTGGAGGCTGTTGCCATTTATGCCTGCAAAGGTAAAATGAACGACGTTATTAGTCTGTTGGATAATCGCGGAGAATATTCTGTAAATCAAACTGTTGCCGATTATACCGAGACAAATGTCAATTCTTTATCCAGATTGTTCAGCGGAAAAGCAGTTGAATATCATCGTGATAGCGCCATTCAAACTGGCGCAATCAACGATTTTGTCAGTTTGAGATTTGTTAAATACATATATAATGCTCAAAATCAAGCATCGGAAAAAATTTTGTTGGACAACGAGAATGATTCCAACGCCAAAACAGGTTTTGAAATATCTTATAAAGATACTTTTTTAATTCAACTCAACATGCCGGTAAATCGATTTGAAAATCTGATTGTTCCGGAGAAATATCAGATTGTTGGGGCAAGTGATATTCACGGAGAAATGAACGGGAAACTGTTCGACAACATCACTTTAACGGAAAAAGAAAGTCATGTGATTGAGGCATTGAGAATTATAGAGCCACGAATGGAAAGAATAGCGTTTATTACCGACAAATCTTCGCAAACGAGAAATGCCGTAATGAAACTGTCGGGTATGCGCGATGTGTCGCCGTTGCGCAGCATGGGCGATGGCGTAAACCGCATTCTGACAATTATTTTAGCCATGGTGAATGTAGAAAACGGATATTTGCTTATCGACGAGTTTGAAAACGGCTTGCATTACAGCGTGCAGGAACAGTTGTGGAAAATTATTTTCCGAACGGCAAAAACACTTAACGTTCAGGTTTTTGCCACAACTCACAGTAACGATTGCATCCGCAGTTTTGGGAATATTCTCAATAGCGGCGATTATGATTCAACCATCGGAAAATTAATACGTTTGGATAAAAAAAACGATATTGTTTTCGATACGGATTTCAACGCAGAAGAACTGCATACGGCAAATGTTCAAAATATCGAAATAAGATGAAAAATTTATTATTATGAAACAAATTATATTATTGGCTTTAATTGCTTTATTTTTAGTCTCTTGTGCAGAACAAAAACCAAAGGAGAAGGTGCAAAATTACGACAAGCCCAACATGCAGGCAGTGAAAATGATGCAGCCCGTACCCAATCCCGATATTATAACCATTGATCAGGAAAATCATAAAACAGTGTCGCGTAACGAATTTAATGACATGCTGACAGATGTGAAATATATCCCGATTATATGTAAGGAGCCAATAGGCAATGTTGATAAAATACTTGTTTATAAAGACCGTATATTTATTCTGGATACATATAAAGCAAAAAAAGTATTTATTTTTAATATTAAAGGAGAACTGATTAAAATAATCGACAAGCGGGGTCTCGGACCGGGTGAATACAGACAAATAGACGACATGAATATAGTATGGAATGAGGAATGCGTAATGTTTACCGACCGACGGCGTGACGCAAGTTTGTATTATTCGCTTGACGGAGAGTTTATACGGGAGGAGCGAAGCATAGACACACGGCAATGTGCATTTATGGGTAACAGCATTGTAAATCAAATGGAAACGTGGCAACAGTCCGACGACAGCCCCAAATATCATTTAATTGTAACAGCAAAAGACGGGTCAATTACCCGCAAAGGTTTTCCTTATCGTCCCATTCATGTTAAATCGCCACACGACCAGCCTTTTTTATCACACAATTCTATGGGTGATTTGCTGTTTGTTGAGCATTATTCGGATACAGTGTATCAGATACTTAATGACTCGACTTATAAAAGTAAATATGTTGTCAAGCATAAAAAAAGCCTTTGGAAAAAATACGACGAAAAAGTAGAGTTTTCGGAAACTTTCGAACTTATAAGAAACTCCGGTTATACACAACTGAATATCCCTGTTCTGGAAACGGAAAAATTCGTATCTTTTTCAATTGGTGCTAAACCACTACGCTCTGAAACTCGTGGGGTACAGATCTTCGATTATTGGTATGACAAAACCGGAAAAACGGTTTTTACTCAGGGAGATGATTTTTCTCCACCGATAACGCATTTTGTTCCACGTCCAAGTACGGTATATGGGAATTATTATGTAGGAATATTTAATAATGATTTTATAGAGTCGTTTCGTGATAATTTTAAAACTCTTAAACCTGAGGTGATTGACGCTATATATCAGAACGAAGATTTTAAATCAATAATAAAAAATACCAACCCCGATTTGGAAATAATGGTTGTTCTTTATGAATTTAAATAAAAAATATAAACACGGGAATTGTCTCATTATAAAACAGATAAAAATATAAAAATTAAATAAAAAACTTTAATAAATTAAATAAATTTTTAGAATCATGAATAAACATGAAACAGTACAGAAAATGTACGAAATAGCGAAAGAACGCTATGCCGCAGTTGGAGTAGATACAGATCAGACTCTGGAAAAACTGCAAAATATCTCATTATCCATTCATTGCTGGCAAGCCGACGATGTTACGGGATTTGAGAAACTCGAAAACCTCGGCGGAGGCGGCATTCAGGCTACCGGAAACTATCCGGGTAAAGCCCGCAATATCGACGAACTGCGGATGGATATCGAAAAAGTGGTAACGCTGGTTGCCGGCAAACATCGCCTGAGTTTGCACGAAATATACGGCGATTTCAAAGGTAAGGCGGTTGACCGTAACGAGGTTGAGCCCGAACACTTTGCAAGCTGGATGCAGTGGGCAAAGGAAAAAGGGCTGAAACTCGATTTCAATTCAACCTCCTTCGGACATCCCAAAAGCGGCGACCTGACACTTGCCAGTCCCGACAAAAATATCCGCGATTTTTGGATCGACCACACCAAACGCTGCCGCCTGATTGCCGAAGAAATGGGCAAATTCCAAAACGACCCCTGTATCATGAACCTCTGGATACACGACGGAAGTAAGGATTTGACGGTCAATAGATACAGGTATCGCCAAATTCTCGAACAGTCGCTCGACGATATCTTTACCATCGACTACAAAAACATGAGAGACTGTATCGAAGCCAAACTTTTTGGCATAGCCCTCGAAAGCTATACCGTTGGTTCTTACGACTTTTATCTGGGCTACGGAGCAAAAAAACAGAAAATTGTAACACTCGACACAGGTCATTTTCACCTTACAGAAAGCATTGCCGACAAAATTCCCTCGCTCCTGCTCTTTACTCCCGAAATCATGCTCCACGTTAGCCGCCCAATTCGCTGGGACTCAGACCATGTAACTATTCTCAACGACGATGTGGCAGAACTGGCAAAAGAAGTGGTTCGCGCCAACGCCCTGTCGAAAGTACATATCGGACTCGACTATTTCGACGCATCAATCAATCGCATAGGCGCATACGTTATCGGCATCAAAGCCACGCAAAAAGCCTTCCTGCAAGCCCTGCTCGAACCGGTGGTAAAACTGCGCGAGTACGAAGCCGCCGGACAGTATTTTGAACGCCTCGCCCTGCTCGAAGAAGCCAAAGGGCTGCCATGGAATGCCGTGTGGGACTACTTCTGCGCAAAAAACAATATCGCCATAGGCGAAGCATATATCGCAGAAATTCAACAGTATGAACGCGAAGTAACGTCAAAAAGAAAATGAATTCGATACTCGACAATCGCCCCGCGCTTGCCCAACAAATAGCCGAAGTTGCCGAAGTTGCCGGCTATCTGTGGCAAAAAGGCTGGGCGGAACGCAACGGAGGCAATATTACCATTAATATTACCGATATTGTGGACGACGAAATTCGCCATCTGCCCGCTATTGGCAACAAAATTCCCATTGGCAGAACATTTCCACTCCTCAAAAGCAGCTATTTTTTCTGCAAGGGAACAAATAAACGCATGAGAGATTTGGCGCGTAAACCAATGGAACACGGGTCGATAATCCGAATATCCGACGACGGCGCCTCGTATGCCATTATTGCCGACCAGCCGGTGAAGCCCACATCAGAAATCGCATCGCACTTGTCGATGCACAATTATCTGATAAGCAAAGGCTCGAACTACAAGGCGGCTCTGCACACGCATCCAATCGACCTGATTGCCATGACGCACAACGACGCCTTCCTTGCAAAAGACGTGCTGTCCAATCTGTTGTGGAGCATGATTCCCGAAACCAGAGCATTTTGCCCGCGCGGACTGGGTATCGTGCCGTACTCCCTTCCGAGTTCGTTTGAACTTGCCGACGCAACAATCAGAGAACTTGAGGAATACGATGTGGTGATGTGGGAAAAACACGGAGTATGCGCCGTAGGCGAAAATATCATGGAAGCATTCGACATGATAGACACGCTCTCGAAATCGGCACAAATCTATCTCACCGCCAAATCGATGGGCTTCGAGCCGGACGGAATGTCCGCCGCGCAAATGAACGAACTGAAAATAGCATTCAATTTGCCAAAATAAAATTACGTTGGTTGAAAGTCGGAAAACAGAAATTGCTTTTCGCTTTCAACCAATTTTTGTTGATTGGCATTCGTTTGAAAAACTTCTGTTTTGAGGGATGGTTGTGTCAAAAAACAGCGGCTTAACTTTTTTGAAACATTATCCGACTGTATTTCACGATTAAATAAAAAATCACTATATTTGCACTTTAATATATCAAGATTTATGATACTGAAACATTTTACAGACAACGATTTATATAAATTTTCCGTCATGCTTGCAATACAGAAACTGTATCCGAAGGCGGTAGTAAAATACCGTTTTTTTAATCGCGGAGACACAGTTTTTCCGGATGGATTTGCCCAAATTCTCAAAACCGAAGTACAAAACATGACGCAACTCAAACTTGCAAAAGAAGAAAAACAGTTTATCGAAAAACGATGCTATTTTTTCGACCCCGTATTCATTGATTTTCTTGAAGGTTACGTCTATAATCCCGATGAAGTTACAATTACTCAGACGGGCGGCAAACTTGATATTCTGATAGAAGGATACTGGTATCGGACTGTGCTTTGGGAAGTTCCGCTGATGGCAATGATTTCCGAACTCTATTTTAAAATGACAGGGCAGTCAGCCAACGATTTTACGGACAGAACAATTGCCAAAGCATTGGCGCTGAAAGATATAAATGCCGATTATTCCGATTTTGGCACGCGCCGCCGATTTTCGTTTGACGTTCACGACAAGGTTGTGGAACTGCTGAGAGCCGGTTCGGGCAGCAATTTCAAAGGCACAAGCAATGTGTATCTTGCTATGAAACACAATACTACGCCTATCGGAACAATGCCTCACGAATGGTTTATGTATCACGGAGCGGTGTTCGGCTATCGGGCAGCCGTTGCAAAGGCGCTCGACGCATGGACTGATGTTTTTCAGGGCAGTTTGGGAATAACTCTCACAGATACATATACTTCCGAGAAGTTTTTCCGCTCGTTCGGGCTCAAACATGCCAAACTTTTCGACGGTATGCGCTGCGACAGCGGCGACCCAATTCTCTTTGCCGATCAGGCAATTGAATTTTATACGAAAAACAGAATCGACCCAACTTCAAAAACAATAGTTTACAGCGATTCGCTGAACGTTGAAGAGGTGAAACGGATAAAACAGCACGTAGCAAACAGATTTCATGACACTTATGGAATTGGGACGTTTTTCACTAACGATGTCGGAGTGAAACCTCTGAATATCGTCATAAAACTTGCAAATGTGAAAATATCGCCGGACGGCGACTATTTTGACGCCATAAAACTGTCGGATGTGCCCGGCAAAAATACCGGAGATTCGGACGAAATAAAAATCGCAAAACTCACATTACGAATTGATTAAAAAAAACAGGAGAGCCATGCGAAATTTTTTTTTGTTAAATATTATTAAAAAATTTGCACACACGCAAAATTCATATTACTTTTGCGCCCGAAAGTTAGTTTTTCATAGGTTAAGTTTTTTAGGTTTAAACGAAGACAGGCGCCCCTTGCCTGTCTTTTTATTATTTATATTTTATAATCATGACAGCGCTTATTGTAGAAGACGAAATTATTGCTGCTGAAACACTTGAAGCCCTGCTTGCAAAAGTTCAGCCCGACGTTGAAATTGCTGCCGTTTTGCAGTCAATTGAAGAAACTGTGGAATGGATGGAAATGCATCCATCTCCCGACTTGATTTTTATGGATATACACCTTGCCGACGGCTCGGCTTTCCGGATTTTCGACAGTGTGGACATCAAATGCCCGATTATTTTTACGACCGCCTACGACGAATATGCCCTGAAAGCATTCGACGTGAACAGTATCGACTATATTTTGAAGCCGATAAGCACGGGCGCTCTGGAAAAAGCGATGGCAAAATACAGTAATTTCAAAGGCGAATCGGTTTATAATAAGGATATTATAAATCGATTGATGGAAACCCTGAAACTTCCGAATAAATCGTATAAAAACTATTTTCTTATCCCCGAAAAGGACAAACTCATTCCTGTCCAAATTGACGATGTGAAATATATTTACATTGATACAAAGATAGTTAAGGCAGTAACAGCAAACGGAAAAGCCTATTATATGGACAAAACACTCGACGAAATTGCAGAACATCTGAATCCTCAAAAATTTTTTAGGGCAAACCGGCAATATATAATTGCACGCTCGGCAATTAAGGACATGTCGGTTTGGTTTGGCAACAAACTATCTATAAATCTGAATGTTGAAGTTCCTGAAAAAATTATCGTCAGCAAAGCGCGAGTCAGAGAATTTAAACAGTGGCTGACGGAATAAATTGTTGAAAACTTGTGTTCAAAAAATCTGTCAATATTTGAACAATTCAATGTAATAGTGTATTTTTGCATTCGATTTTAAATCGAAATATAAATGTAACAATATGATTACAAACAATAAACATTAATAAACAATGAACAGAATTATCATTGCTCGACATGGAAATACGTTCAGAACAGGCGAAATTCCCCGACGTATCGGAACAAAAACCGATATTCCATTAGTCGAATACCATAAAGCCGAAAGTATTGGAAAATACTTGAAACACAACAATCTTGTGCCATCGGCTGTTTATGCTGCGCCTTTGCGCCGTACTGTCGAAACTGCCGAAATTGCCGTGCAGATTATGGATATTGAATTGGAAGTAAGGAGATTGTCCGATTTTTCCGAAATCGACTACGGTCATGACGAAAACCGTACGGACGAAGAAATTTTTATACGTCTGGGTAAAGGCAACAGAGACAGAGGTATAGCAATTATCGACGCATGGAACAAAAACGCCATAGTGCCAAACGGCTGGCAGGCTAATTCCAAAAAAATAATGCAGACATGGATTGATTTTGCCAACAGGATGCTGGATTGTCATAGCGGACAGAATACGCTGATTGTCAGTTCAAACGGCATTATTCGCTTTGCTCCGTGTTTGACCGGTAATTTTGAAAAATTTTTGCAAGAACATGATATTAAGGTTTCTACCGGAGGAATCTGTATTTTTGAATACATCGAAAATGAAAAAAAATGGCGCTGTTGCGGCTGGAATATTAAACCATACGAAATTTATGCCTGAAATTAAAATTTTGTAAATGAAAACATTATATAATATAATAATAACTATTTGCAGCCGAGGTATTGCAATGGCGGCAATTTTCAATTCCAAAATAAAAACATTGCACAAGGGACAAAAAAATATCTTTCAAATCATTGAAAATGATATGAATAACGACAAGGTGCGAAAGGTCTGGTTTCATTCCGCTTCGTTGGGCGAATTTGAACAGGGGCGTCCTATTATTGAGGCATTCAGGGAAGCAAATCCTCAGATAAAAATAATTATAACATTTTTTTCGCCATCGGGATACGAGGTGCAAAAACATTATAAACATGCAGATTATGTGTATTATTTACCATTCGATACGAAAAAAAATGCGCAAAAATTTATCCGACTCGTCAATCCCCTATTTGCCGTTTTTGTGAAATACGAATTTTGGGCAAACTATCTTTATTGTCTGAAAAACAGCAATATACCGGCATACAGCGTTTCCAGCATTTTTCGTCAAAATCAAATATATTTCAAATTTTATGGAAAATTTTTTAGAAATACGTTGAAATATATCACTCATTTTTTTGTTCAAGACGAAAATTCGAGAGAATTGCTGAAATCGATAAATATCAATAATATAACCATAGCCGGCGATACCCGTTTCGATCGTGTTTTGCAAATTGTTGGCAAATCGAAAATGGTTGCCGTAGCCGAAAAATTTGTTGCCGGTCACAAATGCCTCGTCGCCGGCAGCACCTGGCAGCCCGACGAAGAAATTATTGCCGCCTGCATCAACAGCAATCCCGCTGTAAAACTGATAATTGCGCCCCACGAAATTAAACCGGAAAATATATGCCGAATCGGAAAAATGTTTACGGAACAATCCGTTGTATTTTCGGAAGTGGACGACGATACCGACCTGTCGCATTGTCGCGTTCTGATAATCGACAATATGGGCATGTTGTCGTCGCTATATCGTTATGGACAAGTGGCTTATGTTGGTGGCGGTTTTGGTATTGGCATTCACAACACTTTGGAAGCCGCCGCCTACGGAATGCCCATAATTTTTGGACACAATTACAATCGATTTGCCGAAGCCCTTGATTTGATTGAACTTGGCGCCGCCTTTTCTGTCAATTCGGCTGATGAACTTTCAAAAATTATTAATCGGCTGCTAACCGACGCCGTCCTTCTCGAATCGACTGCCGCCGCCGCAAAAAAATATGTGGTCGAAAAAACCGGAGCAACGGAAATTGTATTGAAAAGTTTGATGCTGAACGTGATAAGTTAGATGTTGTAAAAACAGTCAAATCATATTGGATTATTTGGAAACATTCCACAATCCTTTGCTCACATATCCTCTGAATACCAGCAATCGCCATGCTTTTGCAGGACGCATGGCAAGCATATAAAACACAGACAAAATGAAACTTACACCCCATTTCAGAATTTCGCGAACAAGACTTTTCCGATATTCACTGTTTGATATGGTTTTGGCTCGAATACGTTCGCTTTTACCTATGCCAATTGCTTGACGTGTGAAAAAATCAAAAGTCAGTCTCCTGTCGGGAACATAGTGATATACAATAGCATTGGGAACATAATATATTTTTTCGCCGTTCATCATCAGGCGATAAAACAGGTCTTTTTCTTCCGCCCCGTCCAAACTGTTTCCTTTGCGCCCCAAATCAGGATTGAACACGCCATAGCGTTCAAACATCGTTTTTCGCACAGCCATATTTGCTCCTACGGGAAACTGTCTGTATGAAAATATTTTAGGTTTTTCGCCCAAATCAATTGACGAGGTCAGCGGAACCAAAAAACGAGACATCCAGCGCGGACGCTGACTTTCGAATCGTGGATAAATGCGCCCGCCACAAGCGGCGGCAATTGGCACAACATTGAAAAAGGCAAACAATTCTTCCAGATAATCAGGTTCTGCAACAGCATCGTCGTCCATAAAAACAATAATTTCTCCGCAGGCTTCGGCAATACCGCGATTGCGTGCATAAGAAAGTCCCTGATTTTGCTCAACAATATAATGATAATTAAATTCGGGCTTATCACAGATAAAAGTTTTGCACAATTCAGACGTATTGTCTGTACTGTTATTGTTTACAAGCAAAATTTCAAATAGTTGCAACGGCAAAGTTTGACACACAAGACTATTCAAGGCATCAAGAATACAATCGGCACGATTGTATGTGCAAACAATAACTGAGATTTTGGGGATATTATTCATTGATATTTACAAAGTTATGGCAAATTATTGAACAATTGTCTTTTTTTATAATGTAACATGGCAAAAAATCTGTAACTTGTACATAATTTTCTTTCTATTGCCTGAATAAATGTATCTGATTTATTGTACCACGAGCCATCGCACAAGTGCATTGCATACGTTTGCATATTTGTGCCGAGGTATGCTGTAGAAAATATTTTTGGAGGATAAATAACAATATTGTCCTTTAAATATTGTGTTTCGGTATATGGAATATCTGGTTGAAAATCAAAATAATTGTATGCATATCTTGCCAATGCATCAGGAATAATTTCTACCTCAACAATATTGTCTGTCATCTTAAATTTTTTTTCGTTGGTATAATGATCCATGCACAACTTTATCCATTTATTGTTTGGTATTGCGCCAATAATCGCCGCCTGTATTGCATTATAGCCATGAGTATTTTTTCCGTTTTGAGCCCACATATTTTTACCCGGATGGTATTCAATAGCGCTAAAAGCGTTATGATTCAGAAATCTGTCAAACTTTTTAAATACAAGAACATCAGAATCCAAATATATTCCACCTTCGGTATATAGCGCATATAAACGGATATAGTCGGCCGCAAATGCCCACTTTCGGTTATTGTATGCATCTTCCACGAATTTGATACTATGAATATCGAATCTTGATTTATCCCAGCAAATAATTTCATAATCAGGCATTATACGTTGCCACGAATCGACACATTTTTGCAGGTGTTTAGGCAGAGGATCTCCGCTAAGCCAGCACCAATGAATTTTTTTAGGAATTGTCATATTAATTATTTTTATTTATTACAAAATTTTATTAGAATTTATGGTTATATTTGCCATCTAATATTATACAATATAGTGATATTATGATATTTTATCTTTAATTTTAGAATAATATTTGACACTGCGTTTCCCGTATTTAGAATATTTTGTATCTCGTTTTTTCAATTGCTTTATTTCAATATCTATAAAATGTTATATTTCATGATTTAATCTCATTAAGAAGACTTGTTAATTTTTCCGCGTTAAATTTATCAAAAAATGTGATATTATTTTCCTTTTTTTCTGCTATATAGGCATTATGTAATTCATCTATTGTATCAAATAAATATACATTTGGATGAGAAAAACAGTTGGATAAATTTTTATAACTCATAACTTTATATACGGCAGCTTTTGCGCCAATATTCAAAACTTCGTAAAATGTTGAAGAATCTATCAATACAACAATATTTGATTGTGCAATCAACACATTCATTGCAATTTCATTTTTTAATACTGTAATATTTTTTTGATTTTGAAAAAATTCTTTATATTTGGTTGTGATTTTAAATTCATGAGGATGAAGTTTGAAATTTATGTGCACATCAGGAAATTTTTGCATATATTGCAGTATAATTTGTGACAAAATTTCTCCATGTATCATATTGGAAATAACAAGTATAGAGCCATTATTTGCAGGCAGTTTATCCGTTTCGGTCGAAAAATATGTATTGCCAATAGAATAAGTGTAAAAAGGCGTATTAACCTCCTTTCCCCAATAATCGGAAAAAGTCAGCATATAGTCAGGATAAATAGTTCTTTTATCGTGTTTTGTAATTATATTTGGATAAGAAAATCCTATAAAATATCTGCCAATATATGAGTGCTGCAATTCCAAAACTGGAATTTTCAACGAATGTGCTGCAGCTATTACACTTTTTTCATCGTAGCAGATAAATATTCTTTTTGGTTTTTTCCATTTGAAATAAAACCGATAATATTTATATTCTTTCTGATAATCCTCATAAAATTTATTTAATTCATTGTAAGTGATTTGCATTTCACCAAACGATGATTGCATAGCATGGCTAATAGTGTTGAAAATATCAATTGACAATTTTTTTGATATAAAAATTCGCTTTATCAGATTAACTAAATTGTATTCGATAGTATATCTGTATTCAGGCAAGGCTTTTCTTCTGTCAATAATAATAATATCATCCTGTAATAAATTAATAATATCATCACAAATAATATCATAAAGCATGTTTTCTCTGTCCAAATTTCTTGAAATTGAAAAAATAATATTATTCCGTTTTTTTGTTATCCACGAAAAGAATGAGCCTATTATAATCAACATGCCTTTGTAATAAAACCTGAATGATTTTGCCGACTCTGTCGAAACAGTCTCTCTTGTATATTTTATATATATATACCGATTTACATACCAACGCATTATATCCCAAATATAAATACCTTCTTCTGTTTTTATGTCGAAGAGAGAATACTTTTCCTCCATTTCAAACCATTTTTCATAATCCACTGTTTTTACTTCTATCATATTTATAAAAATTTTTATTATTTTGTTTTTAATTTTCCTTTTTTATCACTTTCCAATAGCCGCCTCTGCCTGCGCCTTCTCTTTCAATTAATCCTTTGGTTTTTAGCATTGAAATATTTTTTTCTACACCA
This sequence comes from Prevotellaceae bacterium, assembly GCA_031279695.1. Classification (GTDB taxonomy): domain Bacteria; phylum Bacteroidota; class Bacteroidia; order Bacteroidales; family UBA932; genus JAIRLF01. The sequence goes on from JAITIA010000227.1 coordinate 14,629, forward strand.
CGTCTTGTTAGTCCTGTTATTCTACTTATTTCCATTTGTGTTATTTTAGGATTATCCTGAATCAATTTTAATATTTTCTCCACACTTTTCTCCACACCATCATCTGATTTCTCCACACTACCATCTATTTTCTCCACACTTTTCTCCACACCATTATCTATTTTCTCCACACTTTTCTCTGTTTTCTCCACACTTCTTGATAAAACGACCATAAAACCATGTTGAAAGCTTAAAAACCGGACATTACAGCCTCCATGCCGAATGCAGGCATTCATTATGCGTTTTATTCCAGACCCGTATTTTTCTACCAGTCCAATCTCCTTGAACATTGTATTAATCAGTGTGTTTCTTGCTTTTGGCGTATAATTATCGGAGAGTAATTGTTCCACCGTCAGATTGTCCATTAATTGTCCCGGATTAAAGAATTCTATTCTGTTATCAAAAATTTTTATGATAGAGTCTCCGCTATCCTGATAATTTCTGTGAACAATCATATTGAGAACAATCTCTCTGATAGCTTCTTCGGGATAATCGAAGCGTTCTTCTCGTTGTGCTTTTCCCGTAATAATGTATTCGGTCATTAAATGTTTGCGAATAAAAGCCAGAACTTCATCAACTTCCGAAAATAAATCACAGTGAATCGACACAGAATCAATGATTTTAGTTGAACTTTTAAAGCGACCGGCTTCTATTCCCGTCAACGGAGTAAAATCTTTAACAAAGAGCAAAAATGCCGCATGTGTTAGCCTTTCGTCTCGAATCAATTCATATTTTCGCAGTATTCGCATCGGGTCATTTTCAGATGTTTCGCGCATTATTTTTGAAGAAAAGGCATTGACCTTGTCTATCGAAATATCGTCTAACTGATGCAGACTATCGATGTGATAATCCCAACTTGAATGAAATGTTTTGAGATACAAATCTGAAATTTCACTTAACGACAACTGGTGATTTGAGTTTTTAACACGCCTATAATAACGTCCCTGTACCGATACAGGCTTCACTGGATATTCTTTTACCGACAGTACAACAATTGTTTTTTTCTTATATTCAAATACTTCCGCATCGGGAGTGATTGAAGGTGTTGTTTTGCTTTTTACCGCGTTGATCCACGAGCCTATGGTTTCTTTGGCAAGAGAAACACCAACGGGGACGCCATTATCGTCCACGCCAACAAATACTTTACCACCTTCGGTATTGACAAAGGCATTCAGTGTAACGATTATTTCCTGATTAAACGCACGTTTAAATTCTGTGTGCGCTCCTTCGCCTTGTTTTATCAATTTTTTTATTTGACTGACATTCATCATTATTCTGTTTCCATTTTATCACTTTCCATTAGCCGCATTGTGATTAATTTGACCCAATCGCCCCTTGCTTTTTCTGTGCAATGTTTTTATTTTCAGTATTTTTATTTCAATTTTATTGATATTCTATTTAAAAAAATTTTCGGCAAAGTTAGATTAAATTTTTGAGTTGTACAAATATCTATTTTCAATCATTTTTCTATTTCACTGTTTTTATTTATTTTTGTATTGTTAATTTTAGCGATTAAATATAGTTATATATCTAAAAACATGTGATTTATGACAAACAATAAAGCCGGATATACCGAAGGAATTGTATCGATAGTTATTAATTTGGCGCTGTTTGCGTTGAAAATATGGGCGGGCATTGTAAGCGGCTCAATTGCACTGACTGCCGACGCATGGCATACGCTGTCGGATTCAATGAGTTCGATGGTGGTGGTGGTTGCCACAAAATTGTCGTCGAAAAAACCCGACAGAGAACATCCGTTCGGGCATGGACGCTGGGAACAGATTGCCGCACTGTTTATTGCGTTTCTGCTTGCCATTGTTGCCTGGGATTTTCTCACAAATTCGATTGAACGGTTCAACGAAAAGGAAACTGTTGATTTTGGGATACTTGCCATTGTTGTAACCCTTGTTTCAATTGCTGTAAAAGAAGCGTTGGCGCAGTATGCTTTTTATCTTGCCCGTAAGACAAGCAATATCAGCATCAAAGCCGACGGCTGGCATCACCGGACGGATGCATTGTCGTCGGTCGTGGTGCTTGTCGGGATTTTGTTTGCACGGCATTTTTACTGGATCGACAGTGTTTTGGGGCTTGCAATCTCGCTCATGCTTTTCTATGCCGCGTGGACTATTGTGAGAGAGGCGGTTGTCAAACTGCTTGGCGAAGAGCCCAGCGCCGAACTGATTGAGCAAATTGCCGGCAGCGTTCGCGCGGCATATTCCCAAGACCTTCATTTACACCATTTTCATATACACAATTATGTTACTCATCAGGAATTGACGTTGCATATCAAACTCGACAAAAATCTCAGTATTGAAGTTGGACACCGAATTGCCACCGAAATAGAAAATATCATCAAAGTCAATTTCGGGATTGTGGCAACGGTACATGTTGAACCTCTGGACTTTTATCATCGAACAGACTGAACGATACGGAAAAATTGTGTCAGGTTGAGTTTGGCAGGAACGACAATGTAGTGTTAGTGAAGCCTTTGTGTTGCACCGCGCATACCAAAAGAGACTGTCCGGTTGTTGGACAGTCTCTTAGACATAAGAAAATGTAATCAAACCTCCTTTATTGAGGAGGTTCGTTATTCATTCCATTAATGTGTTTCAAGCCAGACGATTAACGTGTGTCGCCAGACTGCTTTTCAGGTTTGCGGCTTTATTTTTGTGAATCACATTAATTTTAGCCAGTTTGTCGAGCATCGACGATACTTTCGGCAACAGCGCCAAAGCCGCCTGTTTTTCAGTTGTATGTCTTAATGCACGGACTGCATTTCTGGTTGTTTTTGCATAATACCTGTTATGTAGGCGGCGTACAATATTTTGCCGACTTCTTTTTTTTGCAGACTTATGATTTGCCATATTTTCTATAATTCTATAATATAATCCTATAAATTTTTTGTAGCCCGTAGGGGAATCGAACCCCTGTTTCAAGGATGAAAACCTTGCGTCCTGACCCCTAGACGAACGGGCCTTGCTCATTTTTGCGGGTGCAAAGGTACTAACTTTTTTAATTCTGACAAATTAAATTTTCAAATACACCTTCAAAATATTTTGCCAAACAGCCTTATTGCTCTGTATTTCACTGCGTTTGTTGCATGAAATTTTTTGCAAATTAATTGTTCATCAGGGTATCCGAAACCGCATTACTGGTCGTTATCGAGTCCTGTTTTGGCTGTATTTGGGGAATTTTCTCCTCCAACAAACCCGGATTATTGTGCCTGATAAACTCGATATTTGTTTCGACGGTTTCATCCACAGTGCGGATTTTTTTATTTGCCGCCTCTATCGTTTGAGCATTTTTATCGTTCATATTCAAAAGTATAAGTTCTTTCAGACTGTTTACATTTTTTTCGATTTCTATAATTCTGCGATTATATGTTTCAAATTCAAGCGTTCCGGCGGCATACTGCGATATGTTTGTTTTCAGAATGGACAATGTCCGGTTATGATTGATGAGTTTCAGTTCGATATGCGCCGACAAATCGGCATATTCTTTCAGTCGATTGGTTTTCTGTAATTCTTCCAACCTATTGTAGTAGTGTTTGATAGCTTCCTGCGTCCTGTCGCGGCAAATACGGCACGAAGTTGAAGCAATTTTTTCGTTCAATTGGGTCAGCATTTCGTTTTTTCCGCCATCGTCAGTTACTTGCATCGAGTTGAGTTTGGCTATCAGAACATTGAAATCCTGAGCAAACAGCGAATTTTCGACCTGACTTATCTGGGTCATAATATTCTGACCTTCTTTTGTTTTCGTTCTGAAATCGTTGTTCAGATTGTCGATATGTCGGAGTTGTCTCAAAACGTTTTCCTGTTCTTCGGGTTTTTTGGGAATACCGTTTTTGTTGAGTTCAACAAGCGAAGTACACATCACTTTTATGCCTCTCAGCGTCGGGTCGTTTTCGAGATAATACGAAGCAAAATCGATAATGGAGGCATATTCCGCCTTGAACGATTTGATAAAGATGTTATTATCCTTGTATTTAAAATTTATCATATCATATTCGTTCAGCAGCCCCACATACGATTGCACGATGCTTCCCAGAGCGTTGTTTGCCGCATCGATGTTTCCAGTTCTGGCATTCAGGGTGTAGAGTTCTATTTGGGATTTGAAATTCGCAAAGATTGTCAGGAAATTGGTAAAAGTTTTTTCCTGTTTATAGGTATCGTCGCTTATCAATTTATCGCGATAGTTGTTTTCGACGTTTACCTTGCGTTTGTCGATATTTGCAAAGTTCACTTCGTCGCCACTGATAGCATCAAGACGGTAGAGCGACTTGTAGTTGGCAACAATAATCATCGGATATGTGTGATATGCAAGGAGTTTACTCAAAGCGGCTCTGTTAAGTTCCGATACCGAACAAGTATCCATAAATTTGCTCAGGTTGAGAGTGTTGATTCTGAGCGTCGGGGTATTGGGAGTTACAATGGCATAGATTCTTATCGAATGCAGACGGGTGTCAAAATTTTTCTGTTCAAACAATCGGATTGTTGAACTGAAACGATATTCCTTTTTCTTTGCGTTCGATTCGATAAAGTTTCCCATTTCGCCAATAAGCGCCAGAATTGGTTTCCCTATTCCGCCGGTGCTTGCAAGTATCTGTAACTGTTTGCCAAAGAAGCCCATTATTCCGTCCTTATCGCTGGAAGTTATTGCGCGGACGTCCACTTTTGCGTCGATATTGTTGCCGGCGGAATACAGTGGAAGATTGTCGATTATGCGGATTGCTTCAATATTTTCGCTGACATGTGTCTGGTATTTCGAGTCTGCATCGTTGGATATCTGAAAGTTATACAGGGGATAAACTACGTCGTTGTCGCCAAAATATTTAACATTCATCAGTTGGGCTGTAATATACAGATATTCAAGTTTTTCTTCGGCAAGTCGTTTCTTTCCTTTTTTTGTTGCCGGAAGATAAATATCGTTGATAACCTGACTGAATCTATGCCCGTTAAACAGAAATACATCGGTTGAAAGATACTGCCATTCGCCGGAAAAGGCAAAATTTGTGGTATCGGCAAAACACATTCTTGTTTCTATTGTTTGCGCTTTGGCTAATGTGTTGAAAAATATCAGCAATATAACTGAATACAATAATTTTTTCATATTCATCAATATAAATTAAATAAGCAAATAAAATCAGGGCGCAAAATTACAACTTGTTATTCAATAATGCAAATTCATTTTTTGAAGATGATTTTTTGAAGATGATTTTTGATTGTAAAAACTTTGTAAAACAATTGAGATAAAATCTCTTATATTTTTGTTTTTCAGGCGATAAATCACTTTTGTAAAAATCAATTACGCCTGCGTCGGTCAATTATTTGCCACCATTTCGGGTATTCCAATTTCGGTCGAAAGTTCGCCCAGAGCAAAGCCTTTTCCGAGCACTGCGGTCTGAATTTTCACAAAATCGATGTATTGAAGGCTGGCAGGCGAGCCATCGACCTGTATCGCGTCTTCGATGTAAAACAAATTTGAGGGTCGCGAGCCGTCGCCAAAATTATCGACATAACCCCATGAGTATGCGATACTTGTTTCCAAATCGCCTTCAATCATTGTTGAGGCGAGTCGAGTGCCGCACAAAGTATATTTTTCGGCAATAAATCCGGGAAAATAGTATTCGTGAGTATGATAGCGATTATGGTCAACCGAGCCGGATTGTCCGTAATTGTCTGTCCACGGCACGCTCGAAAAAGCCGAACGTGGTCGATAATATGTAATTGCGTAACGCTGTTGTGTTTCAGGTTTTCCCGTTTCGCTACCTTTCAATTCGTACCAAGTATCGTCGGGTTGTCCGTTGCCGTTTTCGTCCTGCATAACCCACACTGTGCCAGGCTCACTTGAGCCGGCAAAGGCATTGCCGGCAATTTTCAGGTCGGGTTTGCCGGCAACATTGTTCAGGCTATGATCAAATCCTACAATAAGATAGCCTCCAAACGCGCCCAACGAGGCAACCCAGCCGGTTGAGCCGGCGTCGAATTTGTTTTGAATTTCGAGTCGCGCATTTTCGATTGTCGAACCTGTTTGAAAATCAACAAACTGACCGGGCGCAGGCATATATTCATAAACTGTTGTTGCTCTGGCTTGTGCGCCTTCTGTTCTGCGATATGTTCCTTCCGGTTCGACGCATTTTACCAGCGCTTCGGCAGCGGTTTGTTCTGAATTTTCGACAGCAGAAACAATAATTCTGTAAATACCTGTATCTGTGGGAGTAAAATTCATAAAACCGGTAGTCGAATTCTGCTCGACATCATTTATTTTCCACAAGAAAACCGCTGTGTTGGAAATATTTACAAGCGTTGGCGATAAAACCAGCGATTTTCCCAAAGGAATGCTGAATATTGGCGTGGCAATATTGTTGGGACTGCGATAGCGACCGTTGTCGAAAAACATACGCGGCTCGAGTTCGGATTGGGGAAGCACAAGAATATCAAACGATTGTGTTGCAATCCCTTCTTCGGTACGAACTTCCAGTTCAAGAGTTCGATAACCCGAATTTGTGGAAAAAATAATGCAACTATCCGCCGCGCCTGCCGACTCACCATCCAAAATCCACGAGTACAGGGCATTGTCGGCATCGAACGCTCGGACATTGATTTTAAATTCTTTACCTGCATAACAGGCGTAAGCCGTTGGCATTGTTATTTTTGGAGGAACAAAGGGTAATACGGTAACTTTTATCTGTTCTTCTGCAAAACCGTTTGCTGCATCAACCCGAAAAATCAGAAAATATTCGCCTGCCACAGAACTATTAAAGTTGAAAGAAATTTCCGTTGATAATATTTTATCGTTCAATTTCCATGAATATAAGGGTTTTATGGCGTTTGCGACAATTGCCGAAACTTGAATGTCCTTGCCTATTTTCACTCTATATTCGCCCGTTTCTGCCGTGAATGTTATAATAGGTGGCAAAATATCAGGATTATTGTTGTTGGAACATGAAAACATAAGAACAATCGAGAGTGCTAAAATAATGTTTTTCAATATATTTTTATATTTAATATTCATATTTAAATGCAAATTCATAAATATCGTTTAAAATTCACATTTTAATTCTTCCATTCGACATCCGATTTCTTTGCCGGCAAAGGCAACTGCAAGTATAGCAATACGTTTGTCCTTGCCATAGCGTTCCCAATAGCGACGTTTGCGGATTTGACTCATCGCTTCGTCAAGCAGCGGGGCGACGTTTCCTTTGACGGAATATTTCACTTCGGCAATCACCACGCGCTCAGCCCATGTCCAAACGGCGTCGAGCCGTCCTATGTTGGTCTGAACTTCGGCATCTACCTTAAATCCTAACAGGTTCAGCCACAGTAAAAATAGCGAATGCAAGTAGGCTTCCAGCGGAACGTGCAACTGATAGGGAATTCGTGCAAACATCTCACGGAGACTGTTTTCGAGCGCCGTTGCGTCGCCGTCGAACAACTGTTTCATCATGCGGTTTCTCATGATTGGAGTTTCCACAATAGAATATTGAGAAAAGTCTGACAACAAATAAGTTAGCAATCCACGACGCACTTCTTCGTTTGGAATGCCCAGTACAAATTCCTGCACATTGTCGAACATGTTTGTCTGCACATTTTTCACCGTCAGATAGCCCGTTTGAAACAGCAGCAGCCGCGTGTTGAGCGTCGTTATTTCAAAGGCGTCGAATCCACTGGCGGACATTTCAAAGGGTTTGGTTACAGTCGCTACATCGTTCCGTTCTCTGATGAGGTTTACCAGAAACGTAGGCGTGCCGGATGCAAACCAATAATCGATAAACTGATTGTTATTGAAGAGTTGCAGGGTGGAAAAAGGATTGTAAACAGAGGTTTTGCCATCCCACGAATAACCGTCGTACCAGCGTTTTATCTCGTCAATGGTCGCCTG
>JAITIA010000255.1 GCA_031279695.1 Prevotellaceae bacterium
GTGAACAACAGTCTGCTGTCGTCGCAGTACACGGAGAACGGCAAAACCGAACGACTGACAGGAAAAGTTGTGCCAATGTCAGTCGGATTGAAGGTCAGCCTGGGATTCGGACTGTAAGCAGTTTTTCGTGATTAGTGATTAACTCCTGACGGCGGCAATTGTATGCCTTGTAAAACCTCTGTGTAATTTTTATAACACAGAGGTTTATTTCGTTTCATCAATCAAAAATCATCAATCAAAAATCGTCAATCATCTATAAACATACCAGCCTTTTTCTTTCGCAATGGTGTGATTACAGTTTTCCGTACCCGGATTTTCTTCAATCCACAGATGTTTGGGGCTGTCTTCGGACGAGTTGGCATTAAGCGAAACGAATATTTTGTTTAGTGCGTCGGCGTTCAGTTTGTTGTTGTTACAATTCAGATTTTGCAGATGCCTGTTGTTGCCGATATTCAGTTCTGCTATTTGATTTTCGTAGCACGACAGAGTTTCCAATTGGCTGTTTCTGCTGACGTCCAATTCTGCGAGGAGGTTTGAGTTGCACACTAAGGTATTCAAAAACGCATTGTTGCTTACATCGAGGCGGGCGAGTTGGTTTGCGTCGCAGTTCAGGTTTTCGAGCAGCGGATTTTTTCTTACGTCGAGCCGTTTTATGCGGTTAGTGAAGCAATGAAGATAAGTCAAAGCGCTGTTTTTATCAACTGAGAGCGTTTCGATAGCATTGTTGCCGCAACTCAGCACCATCAGAGCCGGATTGTTGCTAAGGTCGAGACTTGCGATGGCGTTGGTGGAGCAGCCTATACCTTCGAGCAGGGGATTGTTGCCTGTGTTGAGGCTTGTCAAACTGTTTGAGGCACAATCTATTTTTTGCAATTTAGTGTTTTTACTGATGTCGAGCAATTTTATATGGTTATCGTAGCAAAAGCAGGTTTCCAAAGCCGGACTGTTGCTTATATTGAGGCGTTCTATAAGGTTGATTTCGCAATACAGATGTTCCAATGCAGTATTTTTGCTCAAATCGAGGCTTTTCATGCGGTTGATGTGGCACACTAAGCGTTTCAGTCGGATATTTGCGCTTACATCCAAAGTATCCAGATTGTTTCTGCCGCAAATCAGATGTTCGAGAGCGGTATTTTTACTTAGATCGAGGCTTTTCAGACTGTTATTGTAGCATTCCAGACTTTGCAGAGCCGTATCTTTGCTCACATCGAGCGAAATTAGATGGTTGGCGGCGCATTCCAGACTTAAAACAGCAAATCCCGACAGTTTGATAACGTGAATATTTGGAGTATCGGAGTAAATATGTTCGATATTCTGTGCTTCGGCAGTTAAAAGCAGCGTATCGCTGTTTCCGTCGCCCCAATTGATGCAAACATTGTCGTTACCGGCAAGTTTCATGCTCACTGTTGTGGCTTTATAGTCGCACACCATGCTTATTGATGGCTGTTCCAGAACTTTATTGCAGCCTGTCGAAGTAATTACAATAAATATTATTATTGTTAAATACAATATTTTACGTTTCATTTTACTGTTTTTTTGAATTGTTATACATTTTATATTAATTCATCCTGATATTTTTATTTTGATGTTCGATTTTCAGTTAAACGACCAGCCTTTATCGGTTGCAATGCTTTTATCACAGCCGTTTACTCCCGGATTATTGTCAATCCAAACTGCTTTTGTTCCGTTTTCGGTAGAATTTCCGTGCAACGATTTGAATATTGCGTTCAATGCGGATACGCTGAGGTTATTATTACCGAAACTTACATTCTGCAAAGCACAATTTGCGCTTAAATCGAGGCTTTTCAGATTATTGTTACTGCATTCGAACTCAGTCAAAGCGCTGTTTTTACTCAAATTGAGCGCTGCAAACCGGTTAGCGCCGCAATTCAGAGTTTTCAATGCTGTATTGTTACTCAAATCAATACTTTCCAAAATATTATTATAGCAATTCAGCTCAGTTAAAAGGCTGTCGGAGGCAACATTGAGAGCAGAGAGACGGTTGTTGCTGCAATTCAGATACTGCAAATCAACATTTTTACCCAAATTAAGCGAATTTATACGGTTAAAACTGCAATCGAGTTCAATTAAAAGCGGATTTTTGCCTGTGTATAGCGTAACTATCCCGTTATTGCTGCAATGTACGCTTTCCAAATCTCTGTTTTTGCTTATATCCAGCAGTGTCAGCTGGTTTTTACTGCATTCCAGTATCTGCAAAGCGGTATTTTTGCTTAAATCGAGCGCCGACAGACTGTTATTCGATAAAATCAGAACTTCCAACTCGACATTTTTACTCAATTCGAGAGCATTCATTCGGTTATTGCGGCAATCGAAGTATTTCAAATCTGAATTTTTAGTCAAATCGATAATACTTATCCGATTATCGCCGCATATCAGGTCGGTTAAAGCGCTGCTTTTATTTACTGGCAGGCTTGTCAGGCGGTTATTTTCGCAGTTCAGATGTTTCAAAGCAGAATTTTTTCCGATATTGATATTTGTCAGACTGTTGCCGCTGCAATTTAAACCTTCTATATTCAATCCCGTAATGTTTATGTCGCGCATTTTTGTTGAATCGAAGTATGTGTGTTCATAACAAGTCCATTCGGCTGTCAAAACACAATCTTTTCTCGCCTTGTCGCCCCAGTCTATCCTTGCCTTGCCGGAACCGCATAGGTAAATGCCTGCTTTTCCGGTTTGCGCAGGCAACGACAGAACAATTCGACTGGCTTTTCTTCCGTAACCGTCGTCTGTCAGAAATATTTTCAACAGAACGCCGGTAATTACTGCAAAAATTATTGCTGTTATATAAAATGTCTTCCTTTTCATGATGACTTTCTGTTTTATGTCCGCTCCTTTGGCGGACTTTTATCACTGTTTTTTTATTTTATGATTACATTTTTTTACATTATCACTGTATTTTTACTGCGCTCTCCACTTCTTTTTGATTAAAATAAGTCGAATACAGTCAGCTGAACCCGGATTATTGGTCAAAACAATCAATTTTTCCTCGTCGGGAATAATTTTTTCGTGCAATGTCTCGAACATTTCTTCCAAAGCCTCAACCGACAGCTGGTTATTGTTGCATCCCACGTATTGCAAATGCTTGTTTTTGCTGAAATCGAGCGAAGTTATAAGGTTACTTCCGCAATCGAAGTTCTTCATTGCCCTGTTTTTAGAAATATCGACGGAGGTCAGACTGTTGGCAAAGCACAACAGGTCTTCCAAACGTTTATTTTTGCTTACATCAATCTTTTCTATAAGATTTGACGGGCAATACAGGCGTTCCAAATGCTTGTTTTTAGAGATATTTATCTCTTTTATCCGATTTGAACCGCAATCGATGATCGATATTTTCGGATTTCCTGAGAAATCGAGCGAGGTCAGACTATTTACATGGCAGGCTAAGTACCTCAAAGCGCGATTTTTGCTTAAATCGAGATTTGCGAGGCGGTTGTGATGACAACTCAGATGACGTAACTCGACATTTTGGCTTAAATCCAGCACATCGAGCAGATTACCGTCGCATTCCAGAAATTTTAAATCGGGACTTTTGCTCACATCCAGCGAACTTGCCATGTTATTGTCGCACATAAAATAGCTAATACCGTTTGCGGTAAATTTAATACTGCGTTCTGCGGCAGAATCACCATAAAGATATTCAATTTCGTGCGTTTTTCTATCGTCGGTAATCTTTGCCGAAGAGCCGTCGCCCCAATCGATGTTGATAGTGTCGTATTTGGCAAGTCCGATACTTATTTTTACGGTTTTTGCGGCAGAAATTACAGTAATTTCATCCTTTGCGGCATTTTGCCGGTGGGATTTTTTGTTGTCTGTACAGGCTGCTAAAGCCATTGCAACGGCTATCGTTGCTGCTAAATAAATTTTTTTACGTTTCATTTGATATTTTTTATATTTTTAAAAGGATTTTCTTATAACTTTCCAGCCTTTTTTCTCTGCAATGCTTGTTTTGCAGGTTTCTGTGCCGAGATTATTTTCTATATGAATGAATTTTTTATACTTTTTGTCAGTATTGTTGTACAGTTTTTTAAACATTTTATTCAATTTGTCTGCACTTATCTGATTATTGTTGCAATATATCTCCGCATAGTCGATATTTTTATTTAATTTGATATATTTAATTTGATTATTGTTACAATCTACCTGTTTGAGAGCGACATTTTTACTTATATCCAGCAATTCTATTTGGTTTTTTTGGCAAAACAATATTTCAAGCAGAGTGTTTTTACTTATATCGATAGATTTTAGAGGATTTGAACCACATATAACTGCTCTTAAAGCAATATTTGTGCTTAAATCAATAGATTTTATCCTGTTTCGCTGACAACTCAAAAGCGAAAGTTCGATATTTCCGCGTATATCCAGCGAATCCATATTATTATCTTCGCAAACTATTGTTTTAAGATGCCTGTTATTGACTGTGGACAGGAATTTTATATTGTTATTACTGCACCAGAGGCTTTCAAGATTAATGAATTTGCTTACATCGAGCGACTCCAAACGGTTGTTTTTACATTCTATAAGTTTAAGCGGAATATTGTTGCCTGTATATAGCGATTTTAAATTAACAAAGGAGCATCTCAGCTGTTCAAGATGCTTGCATTTGCTTACATCGAGCAAAACTATTCCTTTTCCCTTACATGTAAAAGTCTTAATCTCTGCTGCTTCGATTGTTACGTGATGACTTTCGTCAAAATTATTGTAACTGTGACGGATAACCTGATTTATTGCGCTTATTGTGGCAGTTGTTATCTTATCGTCGCCCCAATCCACGCAAACTTTTCCGTCGCCTCTAAATTCGAGTTCGATTTTTGTTGCTGTTTCGTCAACTGTCATTGTAATTTTGTCGCACTCCTCACTGTTTTTGAAGGATACCGTAGTTACTACAAGGACTATTGTTGCTGTTATGCATAATATTTTACGTTTCATATTCTATTTTCTTTTTATTTTACGTATTATACGAATAATTGTTCAAAAAGTTTTCTTTTTATTCAATAAATTTTTATACTTATAGATATATACTCTATTATTTACAGATTTATCCGTATTCACATAGCCTGTTTTCATGTTAACTTTGCCGTTATTTTCGTTGTTTACATGCTTTGCTACGCTTACTTTGCCGTTATTTTCGCCGTTTACATGCTTTGCCATGCTTGCTTTGCTGTTATTTTCGACGTTTACATGCTTTGCGACGCTTACTTTGTCATTATTTTCGCCGTTTACATGCTTTGCGACGCTTACTTTGTCGTTATTTTCGCCGTTTACATGCTTTGCCATGCTTACTTTGCCGTTATTTTCGTCGTTTACATGCTTTGCCATGCTCGCTTTGCTGTTATTTTTGTTGTTTGCCTGCCTTGCTATATATTTATCCGCAGGAATTAAACATTAATCATTAAACATTAATCATTAAATATTGCTTATGGTGCGGTGTTCGGGTAAAATTTACCATTTACCGCACCACTTGCAATACTTGGGTCATGATTTTAAATTAATCATTAAGCGTTAATAACTAATCACTCTTCATCTTTTGTTTTCGTTACCTCAGGTTCAGGCTTTACATTTGTAATTATTCGCACCTTTTTTTTAAGATTTACGAATGTATATTCGTTTGCCTTGTCAGGGTCGCTTGCTTTGTAGATTATACTGCCTACTTTAGTAAATTCAATCAAATTCAGGTAGAGTTCGTTCAGCTTTTCAATGTTTTTTCTCACAGTTTCCCGTCTTTGACTCGATATTTCGAATTGTTTCTGGTTATTCTGCGTGATTGGAGCCACAGCTGCCGTCAAATGATTGACAATTTCTGCATTTAAACCCACAGTCGTCAGTTCCGACATGAATTTTTGAATGTTTCTATTGACGTGTACCAGGTTTTGGCGCACGCCTTCGGCGTCTCTACTGCGAATTTTTTGGGCTAATGGCGACAGTCCAAAATTTTTATCGCTAATTCCAACGCTTTCACCCGCAAGATGAAGGTATCCGCGTACCTTGTTGATGGGGTCGATCAGCCCGTCGAAAATTCCATACAAATTTTTGGTAATTTTCTTAAGCTCTTCCGTTTCTGTCTGTGGCGATACCAGATTTTCAGCCGCATTTATCTTTACCTCAAACCTGTCGAAGTAATCTGCGTTGAATATTGGCGAGAACGCCATGAAATCTGACATGTCTCGACGTCCAAGCGTCAAGGCAAAACGGCAAATGAACGGTAATTCTTCAATTTTACAATTGAACTTTGTTAAAACTGATTCTTTTGTCATAATAATTTACTGTTTATTTAATAATACTTTTAATTTATATTTCACTTTTTTTGTTTTATACCACTAATCACTAATCATTAACCGTTAATCATTAATGAACAGTCCAGCCTTTATTGACAGCAATTGCTCTGTTGCAGATGTTTGCGCCGGAATTTCCGCCGATATAGACGTCTTTTTTGCGGCTGCCGTTAAAATTATCGTGCAAAGTGCCGAACATTTCGTTCAAAGCGTCGACGTCCAACAGGTTATCAAAGCAATGTACGTAAAAAAGAGTGGTATTTGCGGTAAAATCGAGAGCTGTCAGGCTATTTTCATCGCATTCCAGTTCGTTCAAAGCGGTATTTTTGCTTAGATTGAGACTTGTCAGCAGGTTGCGCGAGCATGTGAGCGTTTCCAAAGCGGTATTTTCCGCAAGATTGAGGCTCGGAATGCTGTTATCATCGCAATTCAAATCAATCAACGCCAAATTTTTGCTTACATTCAGCGATTGCAGGCGGTTATTGTTGCAATAGACGGTCATCAACACAATATTTGACTGGGTATTGATTGAGGCAATCCTGTTGTTGGAGCATTCCAGATGATTCAGCGCTAAATTCCGACTTAAATCGAGGCTTGTCAAAAGATTTGACGAGCAATAGAGATATTTCAGACCGGAATTGTTGCTCAAATCGAGTTCTGTCAGGCTGTTGTTGTTGCAATCCACAAATTCGAGTTTGTTTGCGGCGATGCTGATATTTCGAGCGCTTTGAGTTTTGCCGTAAGTATGCTCGTAATATTCTGGTATTGCAAGAAGCTCAATGTTTTGCCTGTTTCCGTCGCCCCAATCCACGCTGGCAGCGCCGCTTCCGGCAAAGCCAATTTGGATTGTCGAGGCGGCTGCGTCGGCAACCATTGTAATTTTAGCGGTTTGACCGTCCGTTTCGTCGTTATCGCCGTTCTTGGCGCACGAACTGCAAGCAATCGATAATAAAATCAATGCTTTGAAATAATAATTTATTCTTTTCATCTGATACTTTTTTTATACCTTATTATATATATACATTTTTTAATTGTTTTTTTTGACTTATGCGTCTTAAAAAATCTAATTATCGGAAGTTTCTTCATGTTAAAAATCATTTTAAGTGTAAACTGTCCAGCCTTTTTTCTCGGCAATGCTTCTATCGCATTTTCTTGTGCCCGGATTTCCGCGCATATTAATAATTTTCTGAAAGAAAGGCATGGTAGCGCCACTTAAAGAGTTAAAAAATCGATTGATAGCATCGGCATTCATCTTGTTGAAAGCGAACGCCACGTCGAACAAGTCTCTGTTGTTGCTTGCATCGATGCTTTCGATTCTGTTAAACCCGACTTCGAGCTGTATTAATCTTGGATTTTTCACAATATTAATACCTGTTAGCCTGTTGTTGGCGCAAATCAGACGGATAAGTTCGCTGTTATTGTCTATATTGAGGCTTGTCAGGTAGTTGTTGGGGCAAAATACGTAGCTGAGTGCGGGAGTTCTGCTGATATCGAGGGATGTCAGATAGTTATGCCCGCAATCGAGCGCGTAGAGGTCTCTGTTTTCGCCAATCACCAGCGAAGAGATGTGGTTTTTGCGGCAAGTGAGTTCCTGCAATTTATTATTACCGCTAAGGTCGAGGCTTGTGAGGCGGTTTTCGTTGCACATGCAGAAGCTGAGATACTTGCTTGTTCCGAATTTGATGTTTTCGATGTGGTTACCGGTGCAGTTGAAATAAATCAAATAGGGATTTTTGCTTATATCAACATCAACGAGGCCTGTTTTGATGCATTCCAGAGCGATAACAACGTTTCCGGAGATTGTGATTGTGTGCATCTTGCGGTCTTTCGCATAATCGTGCGACCATGGCTTGGCATTCAGGGATACATTTCTGGTATCTCTCTGTCCGTCGCCCCAATCCACGGTTATTAACCCGTTGCCGGCAATGCTGATGAGCACTTTTTGGTTTTTTTTGTCGGCAACTAACCTCATTTCGAGGTGTTCGTCGCTGTTTGCAGCGCATGCAATGACTTCTTTTGCGAGTCTGTTTGCAATTTCGGATGATTTATCCTTTCTTATGTCCATAATTTAAAGGTTTTAACTGTTACTGTTATATATTTAATATGTATCATCGTCAAAAATCCAGCCTTTTTCAATCGCAATACCTCTATTGCAGTGTTCTTCACCCGGATTTCCATCGACAGTGAGTTCTTTTTTCATTTCGTCGAAGGAATTTTTGTGAAGAGAATTGAAAAGTTTGTTAAGTTCCTCAGCAGTCAAGAGGTTATCTTTACATTCGAGGGTTGTTAAATAGATATTTTCGGCAAGAGTGAGGCTTCGCAGGCTGTTGTCGGAGCATTTGAGGCTTTCGAGCGCGATATTTTCGCTCAAATCGAGCGTAGTTATCTGGTTACTGTCGCATTCGAGATGCGTCAGTTCGGTGTTATTGTCGAGTTCGAGCGTGGTGAGGCGGTTGTCTTCGCAACTTAGATAGATGAGCGCGGTATTTTCGTCGAGATCGATAGTTGTCAGGTGGTTGCTGTCGCAATTCAGATAACTTAACTCATCATTTTCGGCGAGATTGATTTCGCTCAGATAGTTGTTGTGGCAAAGCAGGGCTTCGAGCTCGGTATTTTTCGACAAATCGAGGGAGCGCAAACGGTTTTGCTCGCAAGAGAGGAAGGTGAGTTCGGTATTTCCTGCGATATTGAGGCTTTCGAGCTGATTATTGCCGCAATAGAGGATTTGCAAGGCGGTGTTGTTGCCGAGATCGAGAGCGCTCAGACTGTTTTGTTCGCACACCAGCATCCCAACGCTGTAACCGTAGATTTTCACCGTCCGTTCGGCAAGTTCCGAAGCGTAACTGTGAGAGTGATAATGGAGTTCGACGTCGATTTCGAGACTGTCGACAGTACCGTCGCCCCAATCAAGAAAGACTTCGCCCTCTCCGGCAAGCCCGAGTTCGAGTTTTTTCACCGGTTCAGCCACAATCATGGTCATTGCGGGCAAATCAACGCCTTTTTTGCCGATACATCCGTCGCAAAATAGCGTTATCATAAACAGTAGATACAATACATTCTTTTTCATAACATTTTTGTTTTTATTCATCTTGATATTTTTTATCTGTTTTTTTCATTTATTTGTGTTTTGGCGGCAGTTTTTGCCCGTCAAAATCTGTTTTTCCATGTTTTTTTCACAGATTTTGGTCTTTCCAATTATCG
Organism: Prevotellaceae bacterium; assembly: GCA_031279695.1. Taxonomy (GTDB): domain Bacteria; phylum Bacteroidota; class Bacteroidia; order Bacteroidales; family UBA932; genus JAIRLF01. The sequence continues at coordinate 9,492 of JAITIA010000255.1, forward strand.
TTAAAACGACTGAAATCCATGTTTCGGGTTCAGTCAAACGACGCCCGAATTTATACCGGCAGTCGCCCGTGTACCGGTCAAAAAAAGGGAGGTAACCGGCAAATACTTTCAGGGTATTTCCGCCTCTGCCCATAGCCTCCATTGCGCATGTAAATTGCAGCAATACAATTGTTATCAAATATCTTTTCATCATATCCAAAAATCAAACTTTAAGGTTTGCCTGTCTATTTCCGTTCGCTGTTTGCTCAGTGTTTCGTTTATATTTTCCCTGTTTTTATTTGCCATCGGTGTAAACGTTTACGCAAATTACAGAGGTTTTGTTCAGCAAACAATTTTTATAATTTTAAAGGCGCAAAATTAGTAAATATTTTAAATCCGCGCAAAAATGTTTTTTCAAGCGATTGATTTCACGATTTTTGATTGACAAATTACGATTATTGATTCAAAATCCTGCGGAGACGATACTTTCATAACAAGTGGTTTTAGCCTCCGCCGCCGTCAGGCACTAATCACTGACCACTGTTTTTTCCGAAAAAACTCTGTAAAATCGGCTTGTATCCGGTTTGTGTTGCCGTTTCAACGAGCAAGAAATCAGGCAAATTACTCATTTTATTAGCGATTAAAAAAAAAATATTTACCTTTGCGCGGTTAAAAATGGTATAAAATTGAATTTACAGAAGATAACTTCGACAAGATTACAGACTTCGTACCTGTCGTCAGTCATAAGTACAGCCTTGGTGCTGTTTCTGCTCGGAGTAGTAGGTTTGCTGCTGTACAACGTAAACCGTTTGCCGGCAACTCTGCGTGAGCAGATTAATGTCTCGATTATTCTCGACGATTCTATCTCCGGCGAACGCGGAATCCAAATTCTGTCGGCGGTGGAACTCAAAGACTTTGTGTCGAAAGCGATATATATATCCAAAGAAGACGCCGTTAAGGAAATGCGCGAAGATTTGGGCGACGATTTTCTTCTCATTCTGGGCGAAAATCCGCTGCCGGCAAAAATCAACTTCAGCGTCCACAAAAATCACTTTTCCGAAGAAGGTATTACGGCGGCAATCAAGGATTTGAAAAAAATATCCGGCGTCAAAGACGTCAAATATCAGGAATCGCTGATGGAGAAAGTGGTGAACAATACAAAAAAAATCACCATACTGATATTTATATTTGTGGGTTTACTGTTGTTTGTGTCGGTGTTTCTGATTAACAACACCATACGTCTGGTGATTTATTCAAAACGATTTCTTATCAACACCATGAAACTTGTGGGCGCAAACGCAAGTTTTATCCGCACTCCTTTTTTGGCGTCAAGCGTATGGCAAGGGCTGATTTCTGGCTTTATAGCAATCGTTATGCTGATTGGGCTGATAATATTCCTGCGCAACGATTTTTCGCAGATACTGGAACTGACCGATGCGCGAATGTTTGGCGTAATATTTGCTCTGATGCTGCTTGCCGGCTCGCTTATCAGTTTCGTTTCCACATATATAATAGTAACAAAATACACAAAAATCAGAACAGACGATTTGTGGGAAAAATAAATTATCAATTAATAATATTTCAAATTTATAATTATGGCTAAAAACATTAAAAACGAATCATCCAAAAACACGGAATTTGCAATCCCCCGCGAAAATTACAAACTTATGCTGATTGGGCTGGTTATCATTATCTTCGGATTTATTCTGATGACAGGCGGCGGCTCTGACGACCCCAACGTGTTCCACGAGGACAAAATGTTCGGTTTTACACGCATTTCGCTCTCGTCAATTCTGGTAATCTTCGGTTTTGCATTTGAAATTTACGCAATTATGAAAAAACCGAAACCCGAAAACGAGGCTGATACAACCGACAAAAGCGACAAAAAGCAATGAGCAGCCTGGAAGCATTTATACTGGGTATTGTACAGGGACTTACGGAGTTTTTGCCCGTAAGCAGTAGCGGACATCTCCTTCTGTCGAAGGAAATTCTGGGAATAGAAGCACAAGGCGGCGTTACATTTGAAATTCTGGTACATGCCGCCACCGTTTTCAGCACATTGACCGTTTTCCGAAAAGATATTTTCAATCTCTTGCGGGGATTGTTCAGGTTTGAAAACAATCCCGAAACCTCTTACCTGCTGAAGATTGCCGTATCCATGATTCCCGTTCTGATTGTCGGGCTGCTGTTTAAGGAACAGGTCGAGGCGCTGTTTGGCTCCGGTCTCCTTCTTGTAGGTTTCATGCTGTTGCTCACCGCATTACTGCTGCTTTTTTCGCATCTGTCAAAAAAAGGCAACAAACAGATTACATACGGTAATGCATTCATCATAGGACTGTCGCAGGCATGCGCCGTGCTGCCCGGGCTGTCGCGTTCGGGCACAACAATTTCTACCGGACTAATGTTGGGAATCAGCAAAAACGAAGTCGCGCGTTTTTCCTTTCTCATGGTGCTTGTACCCATTCTGGGCGAGGCTTTTCTCGATTTTGTCAAAGGCGAATTTTCCGCATCCGATATTTCGCTCACAGCCATGATACTTGGCTTTGCCGGCGCATACATTTCGGGGCTGCTGGCGTGCAAACTCATGATTAAACTCGTTGCTCAGGTAAAACTCTACTGGTTTGCCATTTACTGTACGGCGGCAGGAACAACAGCCATAGTTTATTCATTGATACAGTAAAAGATGCGAGTATTAATTCAGCGAGTCAAAGAAGCGGCGGTATCCATTGAAGGCACAGTTGTTGGGCAAATACCCGCCGGACTATTGCTGCTTGTTGGTTTTGAAGAAAGCGACAACAACGCTGTGCTTGAACCTGTTGCAACAAAAATTTCGAAACTTCGCATTTTCAACGACCAAAACGGAGTGATGAACCTCTCGGTGAACGATATTGGAGGACAAATGCTGGTTGTGAGCCAGTTTACACTGTATGCGCAAACCCGAAAAGGCAATCGACCTTCGTATATCAGAGCAGCCGCTCAAACAACGGCAGCGCCTTTGTATGAGCAGTTTGTATCGATACTTGCAAAATATTCCGCCTATCCGGTTCAAACAGGGCGATTTGGCGCCGATATGCAGGTGTCGCTCATAAACGACGGACCTGTAACCATTTGGATAGATACAAAAACAGACGATTAATACTAATCACATGGAAAACAATATAGTAAATACAAATTTCAATCCAACAGAAGTGTCCGATTTTCATTCGATAACCTACGCGCTCGACTCTCTGATGCGGAGAAAATTTGAGACACTGTATCGCAACAGCCTTGCCTCCGATTCGGCGCTGCTGAACAAAGTTCTCGACTATATATTTGAAAGAAAGGGAAAAGGAATACGTCCGATTTGTGTTTTCCTCGCGGCAAAGGCAACAATGAAACCGCTGACCGAGCATACCTACGTGGCGGCGGCGGCAATTGAAATGATTCACACCGCCTCGCTGGTGCACGACGACGTGATTGACGCCTCCGAACAGCGACGCGGTAACAAGTCGATAAATGCCGAATGGTCGTCGAAAATTGCGGTGCTTACCGGCGATTATATTCTGTCGAAAGCCCTTGCCATGATTTCGCAGCACAACATGGTCGATGCCATGAATATCATTGCCCGTCTGACTTATGAAATGACCACCGGCGAGATGATCCAAATCGAAAAATCAATCGACATGGATACAACGGAAACAGTTTATTTTGATATTATTAAACGGAAAACGGCTCTGCTCATGGGCGCAGCCATGGAAATAGGCGCAAAATCGACCGGCGCTGACGAACTTGCTCAGTTGATGCACGATATAGGACTCAATATTGGCATGGCTTTTCAAATAAAAGACGATGTTTTTGATTTTGAAAAAACAAACCTGCTGGGCAAACCCACCGGCAATGATATTGTGGAAAGAAAAATCACACTGCCACTGATTTATGCGCTGCAACAGGCTGACGGTAACAAACGAAAAACGGCGCTCAAATGCGTCAAAGACGCCGCGCTGAACAGAAAAAACATATCAAAAGTACGCGATTTTGTAATCGAAAATAACGGCTTGCAATATGCCATGTCGGTGGCGCAAACATACGTCGAAAAGGCTGTTTCTCTGATTTCTACACTCGAAAATTCGCCGGCAAAACAGTCGCTCGTTAATCTGTCGTATTATGCAATAAACAGAGTAATATAATGCGCGGCTATTTCGTAAACACTTTTTATGACGAAACAAAAAAACAAATTGTGATTTACGATCATATAAATAAATAAAAATAATCATTCTTGAAATCACAGTTCAGACAACTATTTCCCGCTTTTCCCCATCATCCGCTCAAAAAACGAATCCCGATAAGAACTGCCGATAGCTATTTCGTGCGATTTGATGAATACGTCGTTATTGTCGAACGAATCAATACGTTCTCTGTTCACGATATACGAGCGGTTGATGCGCAGGAATCGGCTGGCAGGGAGCAGTTCCAGCACGTTTTTTAGGCTCATGCGGGTAATAATCCGTTGCCCGTCTAACTGGATAATGACGTAATCCTTCAATCCTTCGACAAAAAGAATGTCGTTCGGTTTCACTCTGAAATGACGCCTGTCGGATTTTACGAAAATGCAGTCGTCGCCAATATTTTC
>JAITIA010000091.1 GCA_031279695.1 Prevotellaceae bacterium
CGTCTCTACATTGCGACGCACAACGCCGCCGCAAACAATCTTCGCAGAGACGCACGCCGTGCGTCTCTACATCGCCGCAAATATTCCCCTCTTTTGGAGGGGGCAGGGGGAGGTTTACACAACTCAATAAAATCACTCTCAAATCACAGTACAGACAATTCCGCCGCAGGCATTAATCACTAATCATTAATAAAGTGTCGTCCCTGCGGGACTTGCTTGTGCGACGACAGGATGCATCAGCATAAATATAGCACCTCAAAAAAAGATTTAGCCGCAAAATTAGTGATTAGTGATTAACGTTTAGTGATTAATGCCTGCGGCGGACGCATTCATCGTCGCAGGGGGCATTGCGGCACACCAATCAATCAATCATCAAAAATCATCAAAATCACAGTTTAGACAAGCTGCCGCAGGCACTAATCACTAACCACTAATCACTAACCACTAAAAAAAACCGTTTGCCGTGCCGATATTTTTCGGGACAGGCAAACGGCACAAATGAATTGTTTCAGGAGTCCTTATAAGCCGAATGCTCAGTTAATCAATTAATCAGTTAATCAAGTTATAAGCCGAATGCCTGCTTGATTTTGTCCACAGCATCGGTTTTTTCCCAGGTAAAGAGTTCAATCTGGCGATTTTCGGTTTTACCGTCTCTCGCAAGTTCAACCGTGCGTTTTTCGGGCGTTCGTCCGAAGTGTCCGTAGGCGGCAGTCTGCTCATAGATTGGGTTTTTGAGCGCAAACATGTCGATAATTTTTGCCGGACGCAGGTCGAATATTTCGTTTACCACAGCGCCCGCTTCGGCGTCGGAGATTTTCAGTTTTGACGTGCCGAAGGTGTTTACGTTGATACTTACCGGTTTTGCCACTCCAATGGCGTAGGCAATCTGTACAAGGATTTCGTCGGCAACGCCTGCAACAACCATATTTTTGGCGATATAGCGGGCGGCATAAGCAGCCGAGCGATCGACTTTCGACGGGTCTTTGCCCGAGAATGCTCCGCCGCCGTGAGCGCCTTTGCCTCCGTAGGTATCGACTATTATCTTCCGTCCGGTCAGACCCGTATCTCCGTGCGGTCCGCCGATGACGAACTTGCCGGTTGGGTTGACGTGCAGAATATAATTGTCGTCAAACAGAGCGCAAATCTGTTCGGGCAGGCGGTTTTTGACGCGCGGTATCAGGATGTTTTTTACATCCTCGTAGATTTTGCGCAGCATTTTTTCGTCCTGATCGAAATCGTCGTGCTGGGTCGAAACAACGATAGTGTGGATGCGCTTAGCCTTGTGATTCTGGTCGTATTCCACTGTTACCTGCGATTTTGCGTCAGGGCGGAGATAGGGAATAGCACCTTCGCGGCGTATCTGCGCCAGTTCTTCAACAAGGAGATGCGAAAGGGTGAGCGTCAGCGGCATGTACTGTTCGGTTTCGCTGGTGGCATAGCCAAACATCAGCCCCTGGTCGCCGGCGCCCTGGTCGTCCTTCTCCGCCCTTTCGACGCCCTGATTGATGTCGGACGACTGTTCGTGGACGGCAGAGATAATGCCGCAAGAGTTGGCGTCGAAACGGTACTGGTCGCTGGTGTAACCAATTCGCTCGATGGTTTTGCGTGCAATGGTCTGTAAATCTACATAAGCGGACGATTTTACTTCGCCGGCAAGCACTACAAGACCTGTTGTTACAAGTGTTTCGCAGGCGACTTTCGATTCGGGGTCAAGACGAAGAAACTCGTCGAGTACAGCATCGGAAATCTGGTCTGCAATTTTGTCGGGATGCCCCTCGGACACCGACTCGGATGTGAATAAATAACTGTTATTCATCTTTTTTTACTTTTTAAATATTTAACAATATACTATGGGAAAAACTGTGCTCGACACGTTTTAGCATTTTTTATTGTGGTTGCAAGCAGCCAAATTTTTCCACGCCGCAAAAGTAGATATTAATTCCGAATTATCAACAATTTTTATGACAGTTTTTTTTCCTGATTATGATTTTATCCATGCAATCGCCTGACATTACGCTCTATATAATTTTATCTTTTGATGCATTTTTTTTGTAATCCACAGCGATTTTTGCTGTTCGGAAAGGAGAAAAAAACGTAAAATTAGTGATTAGTGGGCAGTGATTAGTGATTTTAGTGCCTGCGGCGGAGGATAGGCTGAGCCGGAAAGTCCCGCAGGGGGACTAAGGGATGAAAAATAAATAGTGTCTGTCCGAAAACTCGAATACACGCAATCGCCGTCCCGTCAGGGACGGAATGTTGGTAGAAAACGCAAGCCAGGCTGTTGGGACAAGGTTCTACCTTGTCCACTCTATCTACGCAGGCTGTGCCTGCATTTGCACCTTTGTTGGCAGGCGCAGCCTGCCAAGATAAAACGGACGAGGCACAGCCTCGTCCGAACAACGGGACTGCACATTAAATTTAAAAGGATATGAATCGACAAAATCTGTCCACTTTTTTCAGGACATGACTCTTTGCACCCCAAAAGAATAATTGTTCAAAAATCTGTTTAAAGGATTGTTGTAATACATAGTGTTTTATTGGCGAGGCGCAAAATATTATCAACTCAAACTGTAACTTTTTCGTTATTTATTCGTCATACGGGAAAATTTATCAGTAAAAACTGTAAAAACAAAAACATTAAACGTGTTGTCGAACGAATATAATCAATGTGTGGACAGGTATGCTGATGGCGTTTACCGGTTTGCTTTAAAAATAATGAAAGAAATGGATACTGCAAAAGATATTGTACAGGACGCATTTGAGAAACTGTGGATAAACCGAAAATCCGTTGATGTGAACAAAGCAAAATCTTATCTTTTCACGGTGGCGTATCATGCTATGATTGATAGCAAACGCCGATATAAACACCATGAAAAATATATAAACGAGGTTTTCGACGAAACGTGCAACAATCAGTATTCCGACTTGAACGAGTTGCTGCACAGAGCCGTGGAACAATTGCCCGATGTGCAAAAATCGGTGCTGCTGCTGCGCGATTATGAAGGCTATTCCTACGAGGAAATCGAAAAAATTACCGGTCTGACCGCCGCGCAGGTTAAAATTTATATCCACAGAGCCCGACAGCAAATGAAACAGTATATCGGTAATATGAATGTTTTTGTTTGATAATTAGACAAGTATGATGAAAGAAATAGACAAAACAGACAATATGCCAAAACTTGTTCCCGACCACACTATTGTGTTCGACGGGAAAGACAGGCTGCGTCGCGCCGCCGAAATGGATTTTGACTGTAGCGAGCATGAATATCAATGCATTATTGCCGCAGAAGAAGGCTTCGACAATGGCGACCCATTGACCGGCAAATATCGGCAAATCCGCTTGAAACCGGACATGAATATTGTAGCGCCCGATAAAAACCGCCTGAAACACCGACGTCCGAAACTTGTGTTTACCCTGTCGGGCATGAGCGTTGCTGCGGCTGTTGTAGGGTTGATGCTGCTCACGGCAAAACCAATCGACACTGAAATACCGACAGTTACAGACACAAATAGGCAGGAAACAGCAACCAATATCAACAAACCGGTTTTGCCGGCAGATTCAATAGAAAACAAAAATGTGCCTGTTGTTCAGAAAATTGCAAGCGCAGAACCCGCAAGGACGAAAGTCCGCAAAAAACAGGAAACGGTTCGGCAAATTCCACCAAGCGACAAAACAAACGAATTTCCTGAAACAGAACAAAACAAGGCAACGGAGCAAAATCCGGCAACGGAACGCGAACATCTCCAATTGGCAGTTATTCACCCAGTAAACATTCAGGTCGAAAGCGATAAAAAAATTGCCCTATCGTTTAATTACGGACATCCCGAAATGCCAATCATCGATTTTATAACAAATAACCTGATTGACAATGTGATTTGTCGCGTCGAAAGTTTGGAAATATCGCATCATCTCCAAACATGGAGAGAAAAGATGTTCAGCCGTTTACATTTTACCGATATTCTCGGCAACATCAGTTCAAAACATGCTATCAATAAATATATGAAGGAGTTGATGAGTAAAAATAGCAATATCGAAATGGAAATATACACACACGCCATGTTCGAAAACAATGTACAGGAAATTTACGACGAAAACGGAAATCTGGTTAAAGCCGTATTTTTCACTAATATACCGATAAAAATTGCAAATAAAAATTAATTATTAATAAAAATAACAGTCATGAAAACATTTTTTAATATCAAACAAACAACAAATCAGGCAGTCGGAAATATTCGACCTGCCGCAGGAATTTTAACTCTTTCGCTTGCTTTTGTATTTTTTTGCCTGCCGGCAATGGCTCAAAAGACAGTAAAAACGGAAACCACCTCATATACAGTGGATGGTACAACGAAAGACACGATTGAAATCACAAAAACAACCACAGAAACAGGAAAAGAAATAACGGAAACTGTATCATATACAATGGATGGTAAGACGAAAGATATGGTTAAACTTAAACGTACAAAAACCACAGAAATAGAAAAATCTGATATTCGCTTGTTCCGAAGTAAATACTATTCAGGATTGATTCTTGACTGGGGGGCTAATCGAGTGGACAGATACAATATGTTGACCGGCGCGGAAGATGCTGTAAATAACCAGTTTCCAAGACTTAGAAATTCAAAATCGACCTCATTTTCGATATCGATAGTAGCAGGACGAAAAATTGCCGGCGGGCTGTCGATTTATTCCGGTTTTGGTTTCGATTGGCTAAATTATCGGTTTACCAACGATGTTACTCTCAAAGAAATAGACGAAGTTACCAGCATTGTTCCCCTTGCCGACCTTTATCCAAATTTCAACAATACGGAAAAATCGAAAATTGTGCTTTCCTATTTCACCATTCCGCTGATGCTGCGCTTCGACATTCATAAAATCCATATTGCCGCAGGAGTAACCGGAAGCCTGAATATCAACGGTTATGCAAGAATAATATATAGCGATGTGCGTGGCAATACTCATAAAATCAGAAACTACGATATGCAACCTGCTACACTGAGATACGGATACGCTGTTCAGGCGGGATTTTATGGAATTGGCATATTTGCAAATTATTATATGACGCCCATTTTTGCTCGACACGAAGGACCTCAGGTTTATCCGTTTTCGTTTGGGGTTTCGCTCTCGTTCGCTAATTGGAAAAAGAGAGAAAAAATAAAGAAAACTACCGTTTCCTATGAGAAATAAACCGAGTTTTGCCGAGAATACAGATGTAGGGATTTGCAAAAATTTCACAATAATTGACCATAATAAATTGTGCTGTAAACCAGATATTTGTCTCGTCAATTGCAGTGAAAATTCTTTGTTGCAGTCGAAAAATTGCAGATATTTATCCGAACATTTTTTTTATCGATTTTGTTATTAAGTCGAAAGTGCTTACATTTGCACCCGCAAATTAAGTTGAAATGTTATGGTAATAGATTTAAGCAAACAAGATTCTGTTCTCAATCGTTTCCTTGCCGAAATGAGAGATCAAAACATTCAAAAAGACAGTATGCGTTTCCGCACAAATCTGGAACGTACAGGCGAAATTTTTGCCTACGAGGTGAGCAAAACACTGAAATACGAATCAACTCAGGTACAGACGCCTCTGGGCATTGCAGATATTAATCTGCATAAAGACAGGATAGTGCTTGCAACAATATTGCGGGCAGGACTTTCGCTGCACAGGGGGATGCTCAATTATTTCGATAATGCGGAGAATGCTTTTATTTCCGTGTATCGCAAGTACGACAAAAACAATGAAATGTCGTTGCATATCGAGCATATTTCCAGCCCAATAATCGACAAGAAAGTGTTGATTATCTGCGACCCGACTTTGGCAACCGGTAATTGTATGCTGCTGATTTATCATGCATTGCTAAAAAAAGGTCAGCCGCTGCATACACATATCATTGCTCCAATAGCCAGCCGCGACGGGGTTGATTATCTTGTCAAAAACATGGAAAACACAACTCTGTGGGTTGGCGCAATCGACGAAGAACTGACCAACAAATCGTACATCGTGCCGGGCATAGGCGACGCAGGCGATTTGGCTTATGGAACAAAGTTTTAGGCGTATATTCGGAAAAAATTACACGCTTTACTGTCGAATATTTTGTGTTTTTTGACAGAAAAATTAATAATGTAAAAACGATTAAATCTTTTTGCATCTGTAAGATATTATTATTAATTTTGCATCTGAATTATTGACAAAATGAAAAGGACAATTTACATACAACCGAGTGACGGTCTGCTATTTTCGCTCCCGAAATGAAGCGAGAGCAGGATAAAGACATCTTTCATTTTTGTGAATCGTGCCATCGAAACTTGAAATGCACCCCCTTCTTCTCCCAAAATTTGCATTTCAAAAAAAAACTTTACCTTTGTATTCGCAAACATAGATTGGTAGCGTGTGTAACAATTGAATTTTAACGGTGTTACGCGAAAAAATGGCGGTTAATATCGGTTATTTGTTGAACAAAAAAACGAAAAATGATGATAAAAACCGTCAAAAAAAGATGAAAAAAAAGATGATTTTTAAAAGACTGTAATTTTAAGTAGATATTGATTGATTATGTGTAGCTTGCAGACATATTTAGAGTATTTTTTAGGATTTGTAACCATTTGGTATACAGGTGCTGGCACTGTGTTTGCAGGTAGGCTGAGAGAGAGAGAGAGAGAGAGAGAGAGAGAGAGAGAGAGAGAGAGAGAGAGAGAGAGAGAATCAGCGGGTTACATGCTTTTCTCGTAAACAACTAAACACTTCTGCATGGAATAGGGAATTCCCTGTTTATCAGGCAATTTACGTTTTAAATTTTCACATCACCTATATTTTGGGAGATACTCCCTGCGGGAATATTTTCCATTTGCATTCTTTTGTTTGCAAACCGTATATCTATTGTCCGGAATTCCATCCGATAGATGTATTGTGCTGTATTATAAATAAATGGAAGCACACTGCGTCCGCAATAACCGCAGAATTTTGCAAAAATGTTAGAGTCCATCCTGCGCGCTTTAGATACTCCTCTAAGGCGCTTATAAAATCATATCCAACAAGCATTTATATCAACACAAACCATGTACAAAATATCAGACTACATCAATAGAGGTAAAATATTGCTAAACAATTCGCTGTTTCCGCAACGCAAAAAATTGTCGTCGGTAATGCTTTATGCCACAGACCAATGCAACTGCC
>JAITIA010000138.1 GCA_031279695.1 Prevotellaceae bacterium
GCTTTTTCCAACGCCGAAGCGCGCACTAAAGGTGTAGGCCGCCATATTTTATACAATTCGCGGACTTCTTCGGGAATTTCTATCCAACGTTCTTGCGATAATTCCTGATTAATTAATTCGGTTGCAAAAATAGGCTCCAAATCTTGCGGATTTAAGGGTTGTTTAGTTCCCGGATGGAGAGGAGGTAGCGGTTTATTTGTCATATCTGCCACAATGTTGTACCATGAAGAGGGGATATCATTCTCGCCCAATAAAAATTTCTTTGTTGCCATTTTCATTTGTTTTAAATTAAATTTTTGCAAAGTAAAGCAAAAAGAATGGATTTTAGTCTTCTTTTCATAAAAAAATCGAAAAAACGACACGAAATTGCTTTTCTGCTTCATACGCAACAGGCGAATTTACCAAAATAAACGGATTAACCTGTTTCATCAAATCATAAATACAGTCGAAAAAAGCCTGCTAAATTTACGGAATTTTCCATATTTTAAACAGTTCTAATTTAGTTATAGTGTATTTTTGTTTTTGTGCTACCTCAATGCTGATTCGCAGGCGTTCTTTGCTGAGGAGAAGGAATCAAAATCTATACCCGATACCGATATTACACCCGATCTGCAATAAGTTGCTGTCGGATATAGCCTGCACATCAAAACTGAGTTTATTTAATTGTATCTGAGTCGATAACAAAAAAACCAATCCTGATTTAACCGGATATTACAAATCCTCCGCCTCCCCATGTATATCCCTTGTGTGGATGATAGTTAACACTAATCCATCCACTAGCATTGAAATATCTTCCAAAATAATGTCTTATACCAAGTGGCAGGGAAAAAATGTAAAAAGTACTGCCATACGTGTATGAACTGTAGTTATGCCAATGATATTGAGCTGTAAAATCCATCTCAACCACGGCGGCCGACAAGCCGGTTACAAACTCCATATTTTCTGATGTTCTGTAAGCATAATCAAGCGACAAGGCAAAATAATTTTTTCCGGAATAATCTTCGCTATTTGTCAATTCTACCCTTTTGGTAGAATAACTTACTTTACCATAGGATAAATAATACTTCTTCTGTTCTTGCCCCAAAAGCCCTGCTACGATAAACAAAAAACCAAGTAGTAATGCCTGTTTTTTCATCTCTTTTTATATTGCATTTTTGCAAGGCAATAACCTTGCTTTCAGCCCGATGTAGTGTGGACGCTACGTCGAGCCTTCGAATTCATTATTTAAACGTTACAGCCAGCAGGGGGTAATGCTACCCAATAATCTCGACAAAGGTAATAAATATTCTAATTCCGGCGAAATATTAACCCAACTTACCGAAAGCAGCACGGCAAATATTTCATTATTAAATACATACAATTTTCAGTTTTTTTTATTAGACCGGAATAACCTGTAAACCTTTCGATGACGCGTCGTGAAGGTGGCTAATTTTTTTTTATTTGGTGGGTTAAGCTAACAAAATGAAATAAAGAACGGCGCTTACCGCGCCGTCCTAAAATCAAAATTCCATAAACGGAATAATAACCCTGCTACAATTGTATAACTTCGTTATTTTTTCCCTGTCCGGTTATGCATTTTTTCTGCTGTCCACCAGCCTGCCCAGCCGCCGCTGTATTCATATACTATACTCAGTTCTTCCGTAACGGGGTCGTAGGAACTCTGCTGGTTTGCTACGGCAAAGTCGCCCAGCAAAGTATCATCGCCCTGCTTTACGCGGACATTTTTCGTTGCGGGGTCGAGAGTGATTTCCTGAAAGTCGTTGATAGCGTTCGGCTCATGGTCTTCGCTGCCCACGTAACTGCGCCACATGTATCCCGTTCTCCAGGTCGTGGCGGAAGTACGCTTGATATAGCGGCGACGCGCTGCCGGATCGGCGGGATAAGGACCATCCGAACTGTTCGGCAGACGATCGACCGTGTACCAGCCCGACAAGTCGTCCACATGATAGAGAACCACCGTTGTCGGGGTTTTCTCCGAATCGTCGATTACCATTTTCAGGGGCAGACCATAAACTTTTTCATCGGGCAGGTCAACATTTCTGTTGATAGTGATGTTAAAATCTTGATAACTTACCGCACCGGTGAACGCCCAATTTGCCGTAGGCAGGGAATAAACCGACGAGGGCAGCATTTCTATCGACGTGCCGTTCGCCTGATTGTATGCCGTCAGTACAGCCGGGTCAACTTCTATTCTGCCGCTTTCGGAGACGCCGTCGTTTGCTTTTTTACCGAAACTTATTTTATCGGTGCGAGCGGTGGCAGTCTTGAAGTGAAACGGCAAATAGGCATTGGAGGTCGCAACTTCAAACTTGATTTCACTGTCGGCGAACAGAGCGCCGTCGATGTTGAAGCGCACGGGATAACTGTAAGTTATTCCTTCGGCGTTTTCGGCAAATATGCGGGCGAAATACAGAGTGTCCATTCTCAACCCTGTCAGCTTGACCTTGATTGTGCCGCTCTTCGTTTCCGATTCAACGACATTAACTCCTTCCTGACCGATTGCCGGATACTCGTAGTAATAAGGGCTTTTCTTTTCGGGCGACGAAATGAATGCGTAGCACACTCCGGCGCGGGTTACGGGGGAACTGCCTTCAGCGAATATCAGTCCCTGAATAGTTGTCGTCGATGCCGTTATG